>CAYLYM010000041.1:0-3318 GCA_964387645.1 uncultured Calditrichaceae bacterium
AAAAAATTTAATAAAAAAAACTATCTGTCAAGTGAAATATTTAGTATGAATGAAATTTTTTTTCATATTCCCATTATAATCTGCATATTAGCGCCATTTGTCTTCAGAAAGCTTTGAAAAATTACCTTGCATCAACTCCCTTATTTCACCACAAAATGAATTCAATGGTTATGCAATTATTTGAACCCCGCTGAAGCGGGTTTGGGAAAAATTTTGATCACAAAGTTTGGAAATTTGCATTACAATTAATTAAATTTTTTTTAGTAAATTTGTTTTTTATAAAATTAAATGAATCACTGAAAGGAAAAAAAATGTATCGATCATCTTATCTTCATTGGTATTTTCTTGTTTTATTTATAATTCCTTTGACAACGATTTTTTGCCAAAAGCAAACTCACCTGACTTCCCGACCAGCCGAACAATGGATGAGCTTCACCGATGATGGAGCCTGGTGTTGGTTTTCTGACCCCAGAGCCATTTATTACAAAGGCCAACATGAACGTACTTATGCAGCGTGGGTGGATTCTCAAGGCAATATCATGATCGGTGTGTATGATCATAAGACTGGAAAAATTCAAAGCGCTGTTTTACATGAAAAATTGGAAAAGGATGACCATGATGTACCATCCATACTCATTCGAAACGATGGCCGTATCATGACTTTTTACTCTCGCCATAGTAAAAACGACTTTTATTTACGTGTTTCACGATTACCAGAAGATATCTCTTCATGGCAACCAGAACAACGGCTTTACCTTAATGACAATGATGAATATCCTCCGGATATGCGTCGTAATTATTGCTACTCCAATCCTTACCAATTGGCGGAAGAAAATGGGAGAATATATCTTTTTTGGCGGGGAATTGATAATAAACCCAACGTATCTTATTCAGATGATGGTGGTCAAAATTGGACTAAAGGCAGAATTGTCATTTCTCCTAAAGAAACGTATAAGAATCAAAGACCTTACGTAAAATATTTTTCCAATTACAAGGACAAAATTCATCTGGCTTTTACTGACGGGCATCCACGCAATGAACCAACAAACGGCATTTATTATGCCTGTTATAAAAATGGTGCTTTTTATCGAGCAGATGGTTCCAAAATCACAGATCTGAACTCTATTCCCTTTGACACACGTGAAGCGGACATTGTATATGATGCTAAATTAACAGGTGTGAGAGCCTGGGTCTGGGATGTATCAGCAGATGAGAATGGTTTTCCAATAATTGTTTACACCCGGTTGCCGGCAGAAAATGACCATCGCTATTACTATGCTCGATGGGATGGGACAAGGTGGCAGGACCATGAAATCGTTTCAGCAGGTAAATGGTTCCCCCAGACACAGCCTGGCAAAAAGGAACGTGAACCGCATTATTCCGGAGGCATTATCATCGATCGCAGCGATCCTTCCGTTGTGTATCTTTCGCGGCCAGTAAATGGTGTTTTCGAGATAGAAAAATGGAGCACTTCTGATTCTGGAAAAACCTGGAAATCAGAGCCTATCACGCAACATTCACAATATGATAACGTACGTCCTTTTGTACCATGGAATGCTCAAAGCAATAAAAGACCACATATTCTATGGATGATGAATTACAAATATGTGCATTACACAGACTATCTCACAGCCATCAAAATGGATATTCCAAAATAGGCTGAAAATTTTCATTTATCTTTTTAAAGTTTCACTAAATTAAAGGAGACATTGCCATGCATAAACATTTCATTCAATTTCGTATTCCTCTTTTATTGTTCCTCTTATTTGTCGTATTTTCTTTTATATATCTATCTTGTGCTAAACAAGACCAGGGGGGTCCATTTCAAGCCACTGGAATTAAAATCGGCGAAGTAACGGAATCTCAGGCTATCATCTGGACACGTTTAACAAAAAACCCGTCTCGTGTAGATTCAACAGCACCAATGCCGGAAGTTTTATATCGTAATCCAGAAACGGGGAATCTTGAAAAAAGGTCTGGACGACCAGATTTAGAACCTGTCGTAAAATTTCCGGAAGGCTACACTATTGAAACAATCGAAGGTGCTGTCCCTGGAACAGATGGTGAAGTCAGAATACTTTATAGGGCTGAAAATGAAAATGAATGGAAAACAACCGAATGGCAACCAGTAGACCCCAAACGGGATTACACACGTCAATTTAAACTGGAAGGATTAAAACCTAACACGCGTTATCTTATTAAAGTAGAATCTCGATCCATATCTACACACCAGGTAGGTGAGACGGTTGAGGGATCATTTTTGACAGCTCCCCTGCCCGATCAGCCTTCCAGAGTCGTATTCACTGTTACCACTGGACAGGCTTACAACGATCAGGATGCACCGGGAGGCGGGTTTAAAATTTATCGGCAAATGTTGAAACTTAATCCAAGTTTTTTTGTTCATACTGGCGATATTGTTTATTATGACCGCCTGGCTAAGACGCCTGCTCTGGCCCGCTGGCACTGGGCACGTACCTACAGTTTACCTACAAATGTGGAATTTCATCGACAGGTGGCAAGTTATTTCATAAAAGATGATCATGATACTTGGATGAACGACTGCTGGCCTGGAATGCAAACGAAATTTATGGGTGAATTTACATTTAAGCAGGGGCAGGCCATTTTTTTGGAGCAAGTACCTATGGGTGATAAAACCTACCGAACTTATCGATGGGGAAAAGACTTGCAAATCTGGTTAGTAGAAGGCCGGGATTTTCGAAGCCCAAATACCATGCCAGACGGACCAGATAAAACCATCTGGGGAAAAGAACAAAAAGAATGGTTTAAACGAACCGTAAAGGCATCTGATGCTACATTTCGAATTCTCATTAGCCCCACCCCTATCGTCGGACCGGACCGAGCCAACAAACATGACAATCATTCTAATAAAGATTTTCAATACGAAGGCAACGAAATTCGTCGATTTATTGCTACACAAAAAAATATGTTTATCGTATGTGGAGACCGACATTGGCAATACGTATCGGTTGATCCAGAAACTGGCGTATGGGAATTTTCTTGTGGCCCGGCTAGTAACGAACATGCTGGTGGATGGAAACAAAATGACGTTAGGCCACAGCACAAATATTTAAATGTAACTGGTGGATTTCTCGCTGGGATTGTCAACCGTGAAAATGGCATACCAACTTTAATTTTCCGGCATTATAGTGTAGATGGGGAAATACTAAATGAAGTAAAGTTTACAGCAGAATAACGAACCAGGAAAAATATCTTTAAAATATAGTATAGGTATTTTTCAGATGTAATTTTTTTTCCGATTATAACCACTATCATAATCCGATAGACTCAGTATAACGT
>CAYLYM010000041.1:3328-29527 GCA_964387645.1 uncultured Calditrichaceae bacterium
ACGTTAAAAAAAACGTTATGCTGAGTTTATCGGAGGATTATACTATTCCATATCAAATTAATAGTTAAAAATAATGTTTCCATGCAAATCTTCATCGAATTATAATCACAATAATCATCCTCTTGTTTAGCCAGTTATTTACTAGAAACCAGAATTGGCAGCAAAATCAGAATGCTTTTTACATAACGAATCAACCTCCTATGGTAGTTTAACTCTATATATAACTTCCCATGGCATACATTTTTAACGACGCTGAACCCATCATCAAGGCAAAACCATAGATTGAATGATCGATCAATACCAAAATAAGGATGGATATTTTGGTCCGGTACTTTTTGAAAAGCCGCCGAAAAAAGAATTGGGATTGCAACGACTGGTGACCCAAAATGGTAATGCTGAAAGCATTGCAGCAGTATTACATGGCTGTAGACGTTGAACGTTTTATCCACCTCATGACTAAATATTTTTGATATCAATTGAGAGAAACCGCTGGACCACTACCGACAAGCGAAGTTTGGGAATCGAAAAACATCCTCGGGAATAAATTACCCTCATTTCCTACGGCTGCACCACATTACAGATAACCGAATTTCCAGTAGTAAGAAGGACTGTTTATAATAAAGCTTAAATTATATTAAATCCTTGAACCTAAGTTGGGACTACCTCATATAAAAAGTACCGAAGAAAATACTAAACCTACATTGAGGCCTTCTGTTTAGAAAAATTGGATCAACTTCCGCTTTTTTTAGATGCTGTCATTTCAACCCCGATTTTAATCGGTAGATAAATCTTTTTGTTTCAAGTGAGCGTTAGCCAATTCAGGTAATATGACGAGAGAAGAATTTTCTTTTATTCAAATTTTACCTATACAGTGCTTTATTTCCATCACAGCAAGGTGAAGCCTTGAGATTCAGGGTTTACTCTTTTTCTCTTTAAAATAGAACGGAGTATATCATTCAGGCTCAAATATGCATTAACTGTGGTATTTTTACTAAATTTTTCATTCTCCAAATTTAACTGTATTTTTCAGTTGGTTAATTATCCTTTCTGACAATTGTACACTCTTATTATTTCATCATGAGTAAATTAAAATAAAATGCAAGAAGCATAATTCAACCAAGCTCACCATCACAATGGTTCAACATATTCACCATAACATTTTAAAGAAGACAATCTCAAAAAAGTCAGGCTGAGCTCAGTCGAAATCTAAGTTTTCTCTTAACCGCGCTTACATCTAAATCAAGCCAAAATAAAAAACTTAATCCTATTATTTTTTTGATCATCTAAATATATTATTGAAACGATTAAACAATTGAATTTAAATGAAAAGATTTTATTCAACATTGTACGAATTTTATTTAAACAGTCATCAATACGCACCGCGCATTTTCCACAGAAATCCTGCGGGAATATGTTATAATTCTTTTATTTAGAGTCGATCAATCTATCTTTGAATTCCTCATGTATTTTTGAGAGACAGTCGTTTTAGATGAGAAAAAGTGATTTATTAACAACATAATATTTAATGGAAAAATTTAAACTCAATTTAAAATAAGAGGGACAAAATATGAAGCCAGAAGAGAAAATAATTCATCAGAAAGTTCAGGAAGCCCGTTCCCATTATCTGGATCAAAATTATCAGAAAGCCATTGAAAACTACACAGTAGCCATGAAGTTGTTGGATGAGAAATCAGAAGACATGTTGATAATTAAAATTGAGCTGGGTTGGAGCTATTACTATAACAAAGAGTATGGGAAAGCCATTCAGCATCTAAAAGATGCGCTTCAATTCGAGGATATTAACGAACAACAAAAATTTGATTGCTTAAGAATTATTGGATTTTCCTATGAAATGTTAAAAAACCATCGGGAAGCGCAAAAAGCCTTGCAGAATGCTTTATCGGTGAACGTTCCTGAAGAAAGCAAACGCTATACTTATTTCGAATTGGGAAAAATTCTTTTTACTGAGGGTCAAATTATCGAAGCAGAGCATTATTTTCAACTGGCCCAACCATTATTTAAAGAAGATGAGCAAGCCTATCGTTTAGCTCTGGAATATTATCTGGGTTTCTCGGCTTTTTATCAAAAAAAATTTGACCTCGCAAAAAGACATTTTGAAAAAATCTTAGGCGAAAGCAAAGATGCAAAAATGCGTGCCAGTGGTTTTTTTGGTCTGGCCCATTTATTCTATAAAAATAAAGACTATTCACTGCTTATTGACACATGTGAGAAAATCCTGAGATTGGATCCTACTTTTTTTGATAAAGAAACTCTCGGTTATTTTATGTGCAGCGCATATTTACACTTAAAAATGTGGGATGAATTGGAAATGTTCTTTAACGAATTGGAATCTAATTATCCCAAAGGACGGTATGCCTCTGAGTACCCCAAATTCAGAGAGGCTCTGAAGAAAAGAGGAGCAATCAAAAAGGAAAAAGTGAATAACAAAAGCTCTGAATCGAAATAGCTATTATTAAATCAATCTATTCTACATCCGTAATCTCATTCCTGTATTGATGAGATAAGTAGAGGATTTCTCTGCAATGCGCTGTTGAGAACTTAATACAATTCAAGATTTTAACTTTTCTTAATGATCTTCTTTATAAATTAATCTTTCATCTACCTTCTTATTCCAAAATTTATTTCCCCATCAAAGAAAAACCCTTTCTTATTCTTTGTAATACGGGCATTTTTTCCAGATGGTTTAAAAAAGATAGAAATAACAAAATTTGGGTTAATAATGTAGAAAATTTGTCGAATATAAAAAGCTATTAAATATAAGGAGGTCAATAGTGCCACAAATGCATTCACGAGTATTAATTGTAGATGATGAATATTATTTAGGACAAATGTTGGCGCAAGCCCTGATCAACGAAAATATAGAAACTATCGCGGTTACTGAAGTTGATTCTGCTATACATTGGATCCAAAAGAAATCTTTTGATCTGGTAGTTTCTGATATTTTTCTTCCCGGCAAAACCGGAATCGATCTATTCAATTATGTGCAGGACCGAAAAATGGAAATACCTTTTGTTTTTATGACTGGAAATCCCGACCTCGAGATGGCTATAGATCTTCTTACACATGGTGGTTACGATTATATCGTCAAACCTTTCATGATTACGGATTTCATCAAGAAAATTAAATCCGTGATAAAAGTGCACAAGAAGAAAAAACAAGAACGGAAACTCGTCAAAGACTTAAAAAGTTTGCTTGAAATCCGACTATCTGAACTTAAAATATATCAGGATGTTTTTGAAAGTACAGATGACGGCGTAGTAATTACCGATATAGAAGGAAATATAGTAAAAATTAACAGGGGATTTGAACAAATTACGGGGATGAGTTCAGTTCAATTACTTCACCAACCATTAAGCATACTACAGAAGAAGATTTTGCCAGACCTTGAAGTACCTCTAATTCTTAATAAATTACGTGAGGATAATACCTGGAATGGTGAACTCATAGGCCAGAGGAATGGGAATAATGTTTGGTATACCAGTATTTCTTTTTCTCCCATTAAGGATGAAAATAACGGGATTTTTGCTTTCGCCGGGATATTCAAAGATGTGACATCTCAGCGTCAGGTAGAGCAAGAACTGATTGCCAGTTTACGAAAAACCAACCTTGCTCAGGAAGCTATTATCTTTGGATTAGCACGGCTCGCTGAACATCGGGACAATATTACTGGCTTTCATTTAGAAAGAATCCGAAATTATTGCAAAGCGCTTGCCGAAGCGCTTTACCAACGGAACTTGTATCCTGATATTGTAAATAAAGAATTTATACAGATGATCTACCGAACTGCCCCTTTGCATGACATCGGAAAAGTAGGTATCCCAGACAGTATCTTATTGAAAGAGGATAAGTTAACAGAAGAAGAATTTGAAATCATAAAAGCACATACTGTCATCGGTTATCAAACACTGAATTCGATTTTCCAGCAATATGGGGAAATGCCCTTTCTGAAGATGGGAATTGAAGTCACATACGCTCATCATGAATGGTGGGATGGTTCTGGCTATCCGAGGGGACTTAAAGGAAATAAAATTCCACTTTCGGCTCAAATTTTAGCCATAGCAGATGTATATGATGCTTTGACAACCGAAAGAACTTATAAAATAGCCTTTTCGCATGAAGAATCACTCCGATTAATGAAAGCCCGGCGAGGAAAACAGTTTAATCCGAAACTTTTTGATGTCTTTTTAGAAATCTCAGACCAATTTGACCAGATAAGACGAAATTTCCCTGATAACAAACTTCAGAAACAAACACCACTGATTACAGAAACCCCAAATCGGCAAAATACCCAATAATCAATATGATAAGATAAACAAGTACACTATATATATTTCAACTCCCGTGGACTCGAAAGAGCACTTAGAACAATATTAAATGATCTCTAAATTATTATTAACTTTTTAATTAAATAATTGAATCTATATATAAATTCAAAATTCACAATTTAAATTCTTAACACAAATTTAATGATTTTCACAAAAAAACGCTTACTTTCAAAAGATTTAAATTTATAACTTGTTGTTATCATATAATTTATCTAATAATAACATCAAAACTTAGTTAACACATTCGTTTCCTAATCCTGAAGTTACTTTGTTTAGTTTTCTACCACTAACTTATTTTATTTCAAATTATTAACTACCAATCTTTTGTTGGTAAGCATCTAAAACTAATGTTTCAAGCATTTCTTTGAGCTGTGGATCAGTGATCTGAATCATATCTATATATTTACCTGAACGAGTTCTTTCGGATGGCATGCCAACAAAAAAACCATTATCACCTTCAACTACCTTAAATCCTCGTATAATAAACCCTTCTGCCGTCCGAATATCCGCCAATGCCCTTATTTTGCCAATACTCACTAACTTTATGTCGTTAATTTCCATCTTTTCAACCTTTCTATCATCAACAGCGCTTAAATAACTCCCAGGACATTGCTTTTAACCCATCCAGTTTTACCATCTGCCAGACGGATTTTCACCCAATCCTGACGCTGTTCATCCAGGTCCACTTTAATCCCTTCATGTAAAATGAAAACATCAGTACTATTCTCATCTGGAGCACTTAAAACAGTAACGGAAGGGGCCAGAATGATCCCCTGGTGATGATGTTTATATTCGTCAATTCTCAAATAATAGACGTAACCCCAAAAAACAATAAGGATAACCGCAAGAATGGACAACGTGAGAAAAAATCTTCTGATCCGGTAATTACGAATAAACAACCAACAAATAAAAAAAACGGAAGCTAAAAAAAATGAAATGGAAATCATATATATGAGGTCTTTTAATGAGAAAAAAAATTTAACATCATCCCACCAATCAAAGAGAAAAAAACGAGGAGGCAATTTTATCCGATCGACTACCCTTAAATTGGCTATTTCCAGGTTATATTTTATATCCTCATCATTCGGATCCAGTCTCAACGCTTTTTCATAGTACAGAATAGCCTGGCCGATCTGATCAAGACGATAGTAACAATTTCCAAGATTGTAATAAATTTCGGCGCTCTCATAACCTTGAGACAAGATTTGTTGGTAAAGTTCTATGGCTCTTTTATATTCCTGAGATCGATAAGCTTGATTGGCAGTTATAAAAATCTCATTCAGATTTTGTGCCGGTAGTAAAATTACCCAAATGATAATAAGTTGCAGAATGAAAACCCATGTTTTTCTTCCCATACGTTCCTCTTTATAGTATTCATCTCTCATGTCATGTTATTTATTTCAGGCATAATTGCCTAATACCTGTCAATTTTTCTTCAGCACAACACTAACAACGGCCGCCTGCCCTTAATGATTCTGGCCTTTGTTTAATTCAACTATCTGCTCTTCTAATTTAATAAAATTAGCATCAGGAAAATCGTTTCGCAAAATCTCAGTCAAATAGAGCAAATCTGTATTACGGGGACCGCTGGTATTGTATTTCAATTTATCTTTATGGAACACCTTCATAATAATCATCACCCTATCGGGAACCATACTTTCGTATATCAATTGAAATATCTGTGTCCAGTACTTAGAAGAAAGATAAAAAATGAGATATTATACACTCAAAATAATCCTTTGGCCATTTTCATTCTAACAGATTGATACATATCGTATTAAGGGAAACATTTTCCTTTTGAACCAGTTTTTTCGCTTTTTTTAAGCCATTTAAGGAGTAATCCACTGAGACGACATCCACATCTTGTTTAGCAAACCAAATACTATTTTTACCTTCGCCATCAACTACTGCCAGATTTTTCATGCATTCTCTGAAATAAATAGATTGGAAAATAATTAAAATTATTTGACATTTTATCTTAAGTAAAATACCTTCTTTTAAATTATTCATTCCAAAAATCAGGTATCATACTTTAAAAAAACAAAAAGAATATCTTATAAAACAAGTAAATAAAAATACCGTCAGATCTTTTCACTTTACATCTGGTCAAAGACATTAAAAATATTTTTCAAGCCTAACTAAAATATTTTCAGCCTTTTTGTAAAAATCATTCATATCTTCTTCCGCATGAGTACCAGGTGCAAAGCGGCGAAAATCAGCCTGGTCTAAACAGCTCATAAATTCTTTTTTCAACTCTCCATCCACTTTGTTTTGTGTAAAAATTTCTTCCACGTCTTCACGCATCAGGCCAGCAGCTTCACGGTTCGTCTTGTCAGCAACGTATCCCAGTAATGCTTTCGAAATAGCACCATAAAATTCAGCTACATTCCTGTTCTTCAAATGACCTTTTGCTTCACGCAACCTGACTCGCGCCTGATGATGGGCCCTGCGACTTCGGGCATACTGAATATTTGTGGACATTTTCTCCAAATGATTTCTGTAAATCCAGGCAACCCCCAACAATACTATTGAAAAAATGAAAGTAAAATAAAACCACCAATTTTGATGAGGCATCCAACCAATTGGCACAAATCCTGGCACTTTGTCTTTAATAAATCGAATATCTTTACCCAATAATCGAACTTCTTCTTTCGAAAGAACAGTTCCTCCGCCTACACCCATTGCCAGTTCTTTACCTTTGACGGCATAGATAGTATATTCAGGTATTGTCAACGTGTGATACTTTTTATCTTTCGGATTAAAATATGTAATACTGGCTGCTTTAATTTTATGTTCACCAGGGACCCGAGGTATTATTACATATTCAAATTCTTTTTTACTGGAAATATAGCCACTTGATTTATCCACCGATTCAGCAATTTTAGGTTCATATACTTCAAAATCTGGGGGAAATTCTATGGGCAGCTTATTTAAAAATTTTAGGAGTCCTTTTCCTGAAATATTCACTTTATAAGAAATAGCTTCATTGGTCTGAGTTTCTCTTTTATCAACAGTAGAGTTTATTTTAAAATCACCAACAAGACCACTAAAATTAGCCGGCTTCCCCTTAACTGGCAATGGTAATACATTAATTTCAACTGTACCCGAGCTCAATCGCCTGGTAACAACTCGGTTAAATGGATCTGAGAAGAACTCTTCAAAAAGGTCTCTTGGACGACGTCTTGGTACAACCATCTCGACATTAAATTCCATGGGAGAAATGATAACTTTTCCAGAGCGAGAAGGGAAAACCGCAATTCGCCTGATCTCTGCAACATTGTACTGAACTCCATTTACTATTTCGGTAGTAATTCTCGGGCGTTGTGGAATAGGATATTCTTCCACCCAACAACCTGCCGCCTCTGGCAATTTCACAATTTCGGTATCCGTAATCCGCTGGCGAAAATAAACTTTATAACTAAGCGTAACCTCCTCATTGACATAAACACTTTTTTTAGATGGAACAACTTTTAAGAAAACATCTTTCGAGATATTCGTCTTTGCAGAAGGTGATCCTTCTTGTGCTATCCGAGGTTGTATCTGGCGTTGAGGTTGTTGTTTGCTTTGTTTAACAACAGTTAATTCTATTGAATTAGAATTGTAAGTTTTTCCTTTAAAATTTACCCTTGCTGGCTCAATTCGGAATGTACCAACTTCTTTAGGCATTAACACAATCGAATATGTTTTACTGGCTGACATATTAAAATTGATAATCTGAAAAGAGGTAGAAACATTGGGGCCACCCAAAACCGCAAATTGACTTAAATCCGGCAATTGTACCTCGGGTAAATTCTGCACCGAACCACTAATTTCAACCTCGTATATAAATTGTTCATTTAAACCGACAGGATTTTTATCAACTTTAGCAGTAATTTTGATTTCCTGGGATAAGCCCAAAGAAAACAAAACCAGAACGACAAACCACACTACAAATTGCTTTAAAAATAATATGTTACCAATCTTTCTCAACTTTCTGTCTCCTTGCTGAAACTTTTGGTCGGCGCAATTTTTGGTTATTCTTTTCCTTACTTTTTAAAGCCTGTAAAATTCGCTCTGCCTCTTCTTTGCTTAATTCATTTTTTTTCTTAGCAGACCGCATTTCTTGTTCTTTTTGTTCTTTTTGTTCTTTCTGCTGTTCATTCTGATTTTGTTGTGCTATTTGCTGCTGTTGATCATTTTGCTCTTGTTTTTCTTGTTGGCTCAATTGCCTTTGTTCTTCTTGTTCCTGCTCAGATCCCTTCTCATTTTGCTGATTCTGTTGCTGCTTTTGTCCTTTGCTCTGTTGTTGTTGCTGTTGCTGGCTTTGCATCGGTTGTTTCTGTGCCATTTCTTTCAACTTTGCTCTTACCAGTTCCAGATTGTGTTTGGCATCCATATCATCTGGATTCAGTTCCAGTGCCTTGACATAGCTCTGGATGGCTTCCTGGTACTTATTTAATTGGTAATAAGTATTTCCGATGTTATAGTATGTTTTTTCCTTTAAATCCACATCCTGGGTAGTCAGTGCTTTTTGGTAAGATTTTAGTGCTTCTTCATATTGCTTTTTTTTGTATAAAGCTTCACCCACATTATAGTGAGCAAGCGGATTTTCTGGATCATCTAATAATGCATCCTGAAAATGTTGAAGGGCTTCGTCCCATTGATTTTTCTCGAATGCCGCTATGCCTTTTTTTACTTTACTTCGATTTAAATCCGCTCGTGAAACATTAAACAAAGTAAAAACAAGCAATAATACAAAAAGATTTATAATTCTTTTATTTATTCTCATTGGCAGCCACCATTGCTCTAATCTGTTTAATTCTTCGCCTTTCGCCCAATAAAGTTTCAATTAAAAGAACAAGTATACCTAATAATATAAAAATTTGAAACCGGTCTTCGAACTGAGTAAATTGGCGTGAAGCTAATTCCTTTTCTTCCATAGAGGAGATCTCATCGTAAATCTTTTCTAATTCTGATTCGCCTGTACTAGAAATGTAGTATTTCCCACCTGTTTCAAAAGCTATTTTCTCCAGGGTAAGAACATCTAATTTTGTGGTGATGATTTTTCCCTCTCTGTTTTTCTTATATCCAATTCGATTACCATAAGCATCAAATTCAGGGATAGGAGCACCCTGGGGAGAACCAATACCAATAGTGTAGATCACAACACCTTCCTTGGCAGCTTCTTTTGCTACCTCGACTGGATTTCCTTCGTGATCTTCACCATCCGTAATTAAAATGAGAACCTTATGTTTTAACTCCCGGGTTACAAAAGATTTCATAGCTGTTCTGATGGCAGTTCCAATCGCTGTACCGGGTTGTGGAATAATATCGGTATCAATCTCATCCAGAAACAATTTGGCTGCGCTATAATCCAGAGTCAATGGACACTGAACAAAAGCAATACCTGCAAAACAAATTAGCCCAATTCTATCGCCCTCTAACCTGTCGATAAAAGTGGCAATTTCGTGTTTAGCCTTTTCCAGGCGATTGGGAGCCACATCTTCGGCCAGCATACTTTTGGACACATCCAGAGCAATAAAAATATCTACTCCTTTTCGTTTTACATTTTCCAATTTTGTTCCAATTTGTGGATCAGCTAAAGCGAAGACGAAAAAAATAAAGGCAATTAAAAGGAGAACAATTTTCCACATTTGCTTTTTTCGGCTAACAGATTGAGTTAGATATTTCACTAACTCCTCATCACCAATTTTTCGTAACAATGCCCTTTTTCTACGGAAACTCCATGAAAAGAACAGGATGATTAACGGAACAAGCCAATAAAGCTGAAAAAAATGTGGATGCGCAAATCTTAGCAATTTATCACCTCATCTTTCAGGGTAACTTTCTCAACCAGGTATTCGACAATAAAATTTCCAGAAGTAACAATAACATTCCAACGCCAGCATAATTCACATATAATTCACTATATTTGGTGAATTCTTTGACCTCGATTTTTGTTTTTTCCATATCGTTAATCTGTGCATAAATTTCTCGCAATTTATTTGTATCGGTTGCCCTGAAATATTCACCCCCGGTTTGCGCCGCTATTTTCTTTAAAATCTCTTCATCAATTTCCACGGGCATGTTCACATATCTTTTACCAAAGATAGGATCATTAATTGGATAAAGAGCCGTGCCACGAGTACCCGCGCCAATAGTATAAACACGAATACCGAATGTTTGAGCGATTTGCGCAGCAGTTATGGGATTAATCTCACCCGCATTATTGCGACCGTCGGTTAATAGAATAATGACCTTGCTCTTGGCTTTACTATCTTTCAATCGAGCAACTGCCGTCGCCACACCATTACCGATGGCCGTTCCATCCCATTCTTGGGGTGCAACTTCAACCTTATCTAAAAGTTCTAACAAAACGCCATAATCCAACGTGAGAGGACATTGTGTAAAAGCTTCGCCGGCAAAAATCACCAGACCGATTCGGTCGTTAGTCCTGCCCTGAATGAATTCTTTGGCCACCGCTTTGGCCGCCTCAATCCGGTTTTTAGGCTTAAAATCTTCGGCCAACATGGAAGAGCTAACATCTAACACCAGCATAATGTCAATACCTTCAGTGGTGATTTCTTGTTGTCGGGCCCCGGATTGAGGCCTGGCTAGCGCTATAATAAAAAATCCAAAAATGATCAGGCGAAGTAAATATAAATTCTTACGTAATCGCTGGCGCAGAGAAACCGGAATATTTTGCATGTGTTTCAAAGTAGAATATTTAATTCTGCCAGTTAACCGATGTCGCTTGCGAATATGATACCATGCTAAAAATGGCAAAATCAATAACAACAATAGATATTCAGGATTCGCAAACCGAAACAAAACTTTTACCCTCCACCAGTCAAATTAAAAATTTTTAATTTAATCTAAATTTAAAACCGAATATATTAATGATTTAATCACCCCTATAAACACCACTATTCAAATCATCCCTGTTAAGCGTGATCATCATTTTAAAATCAAGTGATATTTAAACGAACCTTTTCACCACTTTCTTTAAATCTTATTATTAAAGAATACTAAAAATTCATTAAGCCTCAGTTTTTGTATCTTCTTCTTTTTTCTCTTCCTCTGGTTCAAGTATATCATCTAACTTCAACTTCAATTCTTTGAGTTTCCTTTTAGTTATCAAATAAACTGAATCATATTTATTAACCATGGCATAGATACGATCACCTTTCACTTTGCCAAGCATGACTTCAATGACCAATTTAACATCATTATAAAGTGAAATTTTCAAGCTTGGTTTATCCAGTCCATAAAGCGATTTATTTATATTACCATCTTTCACATATTCTGCAATTTTAGTAAAATTCAAATCAGAGAGGAATGAACTGATTTTACCGGATTTAATTTTCCGGACTTCCCCACCTTCTTCTTCTAACACCCAAACATTACCGGAATCTCTAACAACAGTAAATGTTGTGTCTGAATAAGAAATAGTAATACGATCAATTTCACTGCGTTCAAAATCAGCTAAATCGGGATCACGATAATGGTTTAACTTTTTATTCAGATCTCTTACTAATAAAGAATCCACTTCAAAAATAGGATTCCGATCATCATCTTTAGCATAATACTTTCCATCAATTTTCTTGCTAATATATAGGGTTCGTCTTCCTTCCTCCTGACCCAGTAGAACATCCACCTGAATCATTGGTTTTTTCAAGCCATATTTTACCAACTGTGTACCTTCCTCATCCACAAAAGATTTTGCCCGGTTATAAAGCAACCGGCTGATAATACTGCTAATTTTGCTGTCATCGGCGGGCCGATTGATTGTTTTAATATCCCAGTCAGAAACTTCCGTTTTAATAAATTCAAATTTGCCGTGGGAATTACGCAATACCAGGCCACGAACCTGATTTCGCTTGAAATGCAAAAGTTTTTTATCCCTTAAATCATATAGTTTTTTATCAAAAGAATTTTTAATGTATTGATTGGTAGTAAAAACAACTGAATCGGTTTTACTACAAAAAACATAAGCTCCAACAGGAGTTTTATCACCAAACCGAATAGAATCAGTTGTACCATCTTTTAACCTTAAATTAACCACAATAGCCTTTTCATCCAAACCAAACTCAGACAATTCATTTGGGTTAATTTTAAACTCTTTATCTTTTTTTGCATTGCTCAAATTATTGATCATGGAATTTATGGTCGATTCATCTGTTCCAGTGGAAATGGGGTCAGTAATTCTCCATTCATCATGTATTTTCTTTATTAAAAACGTTCCATGGTCATTCTTAATCTTCAGCGTCTCCAGGCTGTCTTTATTAAAAGAAAAAATCTTTTTGGATTGTTCTTTCAACTTTTCAGTTTTTTCATGATGTTTAAATTCCACAAAATAAACATAGCCTCCAAGAAACACTAAGACGATGAAAAGTACAATTGTATTTCTGAAATTCATGATCACCTCCGATTAAAGCAGTTGAACTCCTCCAATCGCATTAGCCTGCCGAAATCCAATCATATTCAGCAGGCTTTACGACAATATTCTTCAGAAAATACTATTTTCGCCTGAAGTAAATAACAACACCAGTAATCACTACCAGCAATGGTAAACCAAAGACGCTTAAATAAAGTATTTTTTTACTATCTTTTTGAGTTAGATTTACCCGGCGATCATCGACTTCCTTGGGCCGAATGGTAATCATGTCTTCTTCTTCTGCTAACCAGTTAATAATGTTCAAAAACAAGTCGTAGTTTCCTGAATTACGAATATATGCATTATTAGCAAAATCAGAATCCCCTATAACCAAAATACGGGCTTTTTTATTATCCTTAACTGTCTTACTCGAAACTACTGCCAGAGGAACCGGACCTTTGAGATCCTTATCTTCATCAAATTTCACCGGCGGTTTATTATAATCTGTTTCTCCCCAACTGCTTGGTGTTGTTCGGAATAAGACCTGATTTGTAAAAGAGGGATCACCTTCGGAAGTTGCTTCAACAGAACAAGCTACGGGGAAAAAGGTCATTGTACGGAATTCTTTGAAAAGATCATGTTTAGTGTAGCGTGTAACCAATGGCACTTCCGGTCCCATACCAAAAAGTTGTCCAACACCGCTCACGTCTACAACAATATTATCGCCCACTTTGATCTTAAACTGCTTTAAGAAATCCACCAGAGCCGGCTTCCATTGCGGATCAATCAAGACCAAAAGTTTACCACCATTCTCGATGTATTTTTTTATTGTATCTAATTCGAATTGGAAAAAGTCTGCTTTAGGTCCAGCAATCACTAACACAGAACAATCTTCAGGGATTTTCTTCTCCTGGGCCAGGTTAATCTTTTTTAGCTGAAAGTTATCTTTCTTAATACCTTCTCCTGCTGTTTTGTAGCCCTGAGGATCATCTTGCTCATAATCTCTTTCGCCATGACCGGTAGTGAAATAAATGATCTTATCCAATTCACGGGTAACTTTCATAATGGCATTGGTCAAATTACTTTCATTCAATTCCGTGATCGTCTCCCGTTTGCCATCACACTCAACCACCACCGTATTATATTGGGCCACATTGTAACGCCGGGCCAGTTGGGGCTTCTCATTGGGATCAATAAATTCAAAACTCACATACCTAGAACGAAAAGCATATTCTTCAAGCAAATCCTTGGCAACAATTTCATCCGATTTTTTATAAAATGCATATATTTTTACGTCCTTTTTTAATCCATTCAAAACGGATTTAGTCTGTTCAGACAGACTGTATAATCCTTTCGATGTTAAATCCGCTCGTAAATGATGACGATTGGTAATGAAAGCCAATAAAATAATGATGCCAAGAACTATTAAAGCTGAAACAAACGCGTTCGCTCCATATTTGACAGACCTTTTGCTTATTTTTTTCTTACGGAATTGAAAATAGTAATAAGTACCCAATCCAGCAATGATGAGTCCTAAAATGAGCGAGATTGTGGACACCCAATCCCATAATTGGTTAAGTGAAAAATTAACAAAACTATAAATAATCAATAATATTCCCACAATCAGTGCGATGTCAGCATACCGTTTCATAAATCTTTATTCCTCCACTCAATTTTCAATCATTTTTTATAAAAACAATTCACATACAAACCACAATTTTATAAAATTATGCACGCCACTTGACCGACTCAACTGATTTAAATGTGAGATAAACACCAAAAGTACAAAAAAGAATGTAAAAGGCCACATGTCGAGTATCTATCACACCCTGAGCAAAATCTTCAAAGTGATTGATGATTGACAGATAATTCAAAATATCAGACAATCCGGGCCCTGAATAATTGGCCGCCCAACCGATTATCCAAAGTAACAATGACAATCCAAAACCACCGATCGCGGCAATGATTTGATTTTCCGTCAGGGATGAAATAAAAAGCCCACCGGAAATGAATGCGCCTCCCAACAACAATAAACCGATATATCCAGAAAAAACCGGACCAAATTCAGGATCGCCGTAAATGAACAATAAAGCATTAAAAATAATCGTCGGTATCAGCATAACCACGTAAAATGCAATCCCAGCTAAAAATTTACCAATTACAATGTTAGATATTGATAAAGGAGTTGTGTAAAGTAATTCCACCGTACCACTTTTTTTCTCTTCGGAATATAGACGCATGGTCACCAGAGGCAAAATGAACAACGAAATAAGCGCTGTATTAAAGAAATAAGGACGAATAAGCTGCAGATTAATGTTAAATTTTTGAGGTGGTATCCGAAATTGTTGCGACCGGATCATATCCATAAAAGCTGCTTCTACAAAGCTACTTAAATAGAGATAAAAAAAGATACCGGTAATCACCGTAAATGCTGCAATAACAATGTATGCAATGGGTGAATAAAAGAAATGTTTCAGCTCTTTCTGAAATACCGCAAAAGTTTTCTTCATCGTTAAGCCACCTCCTCTTTTGTAGTCAGGTGCAAGAAAATTTCTTCTAAAGAAAAGGATTCCGTGTGCAATTCATATAAGCCCAATCCTTTTTCTATTAAGGCTTTGGAAAGGTCACGACGGATATCCGAACTGGTTTCCAGAGCAAATTTCAGATGATTATTTTTCGAGGCTTTCAGTTTGTTCATCGCAATAATTTCTCCAAAATTACCGAATACCGATTTTACATCTTCTTCTGTACCTTCAATTTCCAGAACTATTCTCTCGGTACCTCTTAAACGGCGGGTTAAATTATCTGGAGTATCCTGCGCCACCACTTGTCCTTCATTAATAATCACCACACGTTCGCAAGTCATCTCCACTTCTGGTAAGATATGAGTGGAAAGAATGATGGTATGATCTCCCCCCAGTGTTTTGATCAATTCCCGAATTTCAATGATCTGGCGAGGGTCAAGACCAACTGTGGGCTCATCTAAAATAAGCACTTCTGGATCACCTAATAGGGCTTGAGCCAATCCCACACGCTGCCGAAAACCTTTGGATAAACTTCCAATGACTTGTTTCCTCACAGCCCCTAAAGCGGCTTTTTCAATGACGTTATCAATAGAAATTTTCCGTTTTGAAGATGGAATACCCTTAATTTTACAAACGAAATCCAGATATTCTATAACTCGCAGATCGTTATACAAAGGAGGATTTTCTGGAAGATAACCTGTTCGGCGCTTAATCTCCATCGGCTGTTCCCAGATGTCAAATCCCGCAACTTTTGCACTGCCAGATGTGGGAGGCATATAACAAGTGAGAATTTTCATCGTCGTTGTTTTGCCGGCAGCGTTAGGCCCTAACAAACCCAGTACTTCCCCTTTTTTCACATCAAACGTCACATCATGAATAGCCCTTTTCTCGCCATAATAACGGGTCAGTTCTTTAACCTCAATCACTTCTCTTACCTCCGCTTTTTCTTTAATCTTTCAAAGAGTTATTCTCAATTGATTCATTCTTTGAATTCGAAGCGGCCACTGGAACCGCCCCGACATTTGCCTCTTTTTCCTCTTCCACTTCCACAGTTCTTTCCACAGCTTCAAAGACCAACTTGGTTTCTTCAATAAATTCTTTAGCAAGCATAAATGATCTTTCTGTTTCTTCGAATTTAGGAATATATTTAGCGAATTTCACCATATCCGCTACTTGTAGAACAACCAGAGCTTTATGTCTGGACACCTCTTCTATTCCAGTATCTAATAACGATTGTTCAATTTCACTGGTGGTTTTTTCCAGGGCTTCAATAAAGAAACGGTTCTCTAAATAAGTTCTTAGAATTAAGGAAAGCTCAGTAAAAAATTGTTTATGCTCACCATTCTCGTACATCGAAGGCATCTTTTTTTCCAGCGTGTCTAGATTTTCCAGGGCAATTTCATGAGCAGGACGAATAACTTCTTTCTTAAATAATTTAACTCCCTTCTTTTTCTGCTTTAAGTAATAATATGTAAAAAGTGCTCCAATAATGATCACCAAAGTTGCCAGACCAATAAATATCCATCGGCGATAATTGAAAGGTACACTCAAAGGCGGTTTAATGTCTTTGATTTCAGCATTTTCGGATGTTAGAACGCTTTTTACATAAATCTCTATCGGCTCGGAATAAATCAGTTGGTAATCTTTTGAAGTATCTGATTCAGCAAAAGCAATGGGAAAGGGTGGAATCACAAATTTTCCTGTATCGAAAACAGAGATGGTGTATTCGAACTTTTGCGTAACAAGATCGCCTTCTTCGATTTTTTCCGAAATATTATAATCTTTTATCTCGAATTGTCCAAGATTAGCACCCGGACCGGGTTGTTCAATATGCAAGTTTCGATGATGAGAAACAGTAATCGTGTAATGGATGCGATCACCTATTGTAATCACTGATTTATCTACCTCAGCACTTACTCTGATTAGAGATTCTGAAAAAAGAAAAATTGGAACAATAAAAATTATAATTAGAAAAAATAAAAAATTTAAAACTTTTAATTTTGTGAAAATCAATTTACTTAAATTTGTTCTCATATATTTCAACCTTTTCCGCTTTCATTAGCCGTTCAATGAGCCGCTGATAAGCTTCCTGTTGTTTCTCCTGAATGAAATCCTGTGCTACCTGTTCTTGTACTTCCTCAAAAGAAGGCATTTTAATAATCTTACCAGAACTATCTTTTTCAGCATATTTTTCTTTATTGGCTTTAAAATAAAGTTCTACATCAGCATTGGAGTATTTATCTAATTGGACTTCATTCTCAATCTCTTGTTGTAATAATTTTTGAGTCATAAGAGATTTCTGCGCTTGAAATACTCCCTCACGGACTTCTTTGTCTTTATCTAAACCCTTTCTTTTTGCTGAATCATAAAGTAATTCCTGCACAATATAGTTTTTGAGAAATTCTAATTTTTGTTCCCGGGTTTTTATTTTTTCTCGCAAATAAACAGGGAGGCGGTTTAACTCATATTGCAAATCTCCGGTCGTTATTTCCCGATTCCCGATACGAGCAATGACTTCTCCTGGCCTGGATCTGGTTTTTTGCGATTCATCCAGAGCAGCTTCCTGTTCAATCATCATCTGGGCATCGGTCGATCTCTTCAGTCGCTCCAGACACTCCACCATTTTTTTACTGGCTTCCCTTTGTAAATTTGAATTGGGATAAAGATATTTAATCCGCAGGTAATAACTGAGGGCGTTCTCATAATCGTGCAGTCTATCGAAGTAAATATTAGCAATCATGTAGGTAATATTAGCCTGCTCTTTTTCAGCCAGATCATAATTCTCTAAATAGTCTCGATATTCTTCTACGGCCTGGGCATAAAGCTGTTGATTATAAAGGGCATTGGCCAATTCTCGTTTTTTTTCTGCCGGGATTTTGGGCTTGCCTGATGACTGACAACTGATAAGAAAAATTATTAGAACAGAAAAAATGAAGAAATGAAAAAAACGTTTGAAAAATGGCAAAAGTTTTTTTCTCGTGAATTGAACATCGTTTTGTTTAAGAAATGGATTTAGAGAATAACAATTACCCACAAACATGCTTCTCATTTTCTCCTAATGAAATCGCTTCGCACGCATTCGGAAAAAACGTGTTAACGGTTTAACGTATGATTGATTAGTATAAATATCAACATAATCCACACCAATGGACTTAAAGATCTTTTCAAGGCGGCTCTTTTCAGTTAATGCGTTCTGCTCAAATGTTTCCCGAATTTCTTTTACCGAAGTATCCAATAAAATGGTTTCTCCAGTCTCCAGATCCTCTAATTCGATCAAGCCAACTCCTGGGAATCTCTCCTCAAGCGGATCGATGAGTCGAATGGCAACCAGGTCATGCCGCTTATTTGCGATTTGCAAATCTCGATCGAATCCATCAGCCAGAAAATCACTAATCAAGAAGACTGTGGATCTCCTCTTCAAAATCTGGTTCAAATATTCCAGTGCCACGGCGATATCCGTTTTTGCAACTTTGACACTCTCATCCTGGGTGGCAAAATAAAGGAGTTCACGGATCACCCGGAGAATGTGCTGCCTGCCTTTCCGAGGTGGAACAAATTTCTCAATTTTGTCACTGAAAATGACCAAACCTACTTTATCATTATTACGGATGGCAGAAGCCGCCAGCAACGCCGCAATCTCTACTGCCACTTCCCCCTTCATTTGATTCCGACTACCAAAACTTTCCGACGAGCTGGCATCAAAGAGAATCATCACGATTAATTCACGTTCTTCGTCAAATACTTTCACATAGGGATGATTCATCCGTGCCGAGACATTCCAATCAATATTCCGTATATCATCACCGGGCTGATATTCTCGCACTTCGGCAAATTCCATTCCTCTGCCTTTAAAAACCGAATGGTATTCTCCCGCGAATACTTCATTCACCACACCACGTATGCTGATCTCAACATGACGGACTTTTTTTAATAATTCTTTTGTATCCATGATTAACAGAATTTTAAAATCATCTTTTACTAAAAATAATTATTCTCACAAATTAACCAACTTTCTCAGGCCATACTCTTAACTTCTCTCCCAAAAAGGAAATCGATCTTAAAAAAATCAAAACACACTTAAAAAGAATTGGAATTTTTTAATTTTTGTAAAAAAAGATCGAATGGATAAAAAACACCAACATGTAAGTTCAATTTACTTATTTTATGGTACCTCGATATAATTCAATACTCTTCGCACCACATCTTCCGAAGTTACTTCTTCGGCTTCAGCTTCGTAGGTCACAATAATGCGATGACGCAGTACATCCATTCCAATCGCTTTCACATCTTCTGGAGTAACGTAACCACGCCGACGTAAAAAGGCATGAGCTTTTGCCGCTAATTTTAAATTAATAGAAGCACGTGGTGAAGCACCATATGCAATTAGCGGTACCAGGTCATTTAATCCATACTCCTCAGGATTACGAGTTGCAAAAACAATATCCACAATATATCTGTCAATCTTTTCATCCATGTAAACTTCATTCACAATTTGGCGAGCCTTGAGAATATCTTGAGGCGAAATCACAGGCTTCACTTCCACACCATTTCCTGAAGTCTGTCTTTGCATGATTTCCAACTCTTCTTCTTTTTTAGGATAGGTAATATTCAGCTTTAGCATAAACCTGTCTACTTGCGCCTCAGGAAGTGGGTAGGTTCCTTCTTGCTCAATGGGGTTTTGTGTAGCCATTACCAGAAATGGTTCCTCTAAAGGATAAGTATTATCACCTATGGTTACCTGGCGTTCTTGCATGGCTTCCAGCAATGCGCTTTGAACTTTTGCAGGAGAACGGTTAATCTCATCTGCTAAAATTAGGTTGGCAAAAATGGGGCCCTTTCGGACAGTAAATTCTCCAGTTCGCTGATTATAAATCAGTGTTCCTAACAAATCAGCCGGAAGCAAATCCGGAGTGAATTGAATACGCTGGAATTTTGTCTGAATCACTGAAGAGAGAGTTTTAACTGTCATGGTTTTCGCCAGACCAGGAACACCCTCTAAAAGTATATGCCCGTTACACAAAAGACCAATTAATAACCGTTCGATCATATAAGTCTGGCCAACAATGACTTTACCTACTTCTGCAGTTATCCTTTCAATGAATTCACTCTCACGGTGAATTTTCTCATTAATCGCTTGAATATCTACACTCATTACGCCTCCTTTGCACCTGCTTGCGTGGAATAATATGATTCTTTTTGCTTCAGTAAAAATGTTTCAATAGTTCCATATATATTGGTAAAATCCGCCGGGTCAATATTTTTCCCAGCAAATTTAATCAGATCCAATTTTTTAAATACCATTTCCAGATTCATCCTCGATGATTCATCCATCTCAATTTTCTGCAACTGTTCAATAATTTCTGAAGTGCTGGACTCACGGGAACGAATACCATATTCTTGATCCAGATATTCCCTAAATATTTTTGAAAGACGAGTGACCATTTCATCCAGATTCGTACCACGGGGATCTACCTCTTGCGCCAACCTGTTTAAATAAATTTCTGATAAAGGTACTACAGGCTCAATCGCCTGCCGGGCTTCTTTTTTCTTCTTGAAATACATAAATAAGAAGTATCCTAAAATTACCAGAAAAGCAATGATTAAGAAAAGAAAAACAAATGATTTCACTCCTCCTTGCCCCTGGTCTGGTAATGGTTCAACAATTTCCACCATAACACGTTGGGAGGTTAACCGGTCTTCCTTACCTGTCACGCTATCCACATACTTCACAGTAACTCCATCGATATAAGCCATACCCATTTCCAGGGGTTTAAACCGATAGGTTAAAGATTTTATCGCTTTAAATTTACCGTTTTCTAATGGTTCCAAACGATTTTCCGAACCACTTCCCTCTAAAATAAGGTTAGTTAAAATGGGCTGCGAAACAGGTTCAATCCGATACCTACTCAAATCCCCCGGCCAAGATAACTCTACATGAAAAATTACTGGACGATTCTGGGGAACTTTACTGGATTCCACATAGGTTCTAAGTTGTATTTTTTGTATTTCTTGCAGCGAATATTGAGTTGTATCTGCCGTGTTGACGGTATCATTGGATTGAGCAAATGAAAAACTAAATAAACATAAAAATCCAATTAAATAGAACAGATATTTTCCCTTTTCAGTTTCCATGAATTTTTTGCAATAAATTTTTAGATGAATATATACTCAAACTCAAATCTTTAAGTTCCCTTTAAAAACAAACAAAAACCCTGTTTCCATTTTTATAAAAACAGGGTTTTTTATTCTTTAAATAAATTATTTCTTACTTTTAGTTGCATCACCCGGCTCATTTCCATTAGGGAGAGACCTTCTGCGAAACTTTTTTCACACTATCTTCTTCTGAACCTTCTTCTTTAAAAAACGGTAATTCATTAATATCCTTGCCCAAATTATTGATCTCATACCGAGCATCATCTGCTAAATCGTCATTGGGATATTTTTCCAAAAATTCATTGTAATACTTTCTGGCTTTTTCATAATTCATTAAATAGTTAGCATTAATAAATCCAATCATAAACAAAGCCTTTGCCGCATACTCGCCAGTAGGATATTCTTCCAAAATTTTTTCAAAATTTTTTTCTGCCTCACTCCATTGCTCTTTTCCCATGTATTGATAGGCTCTGTCAAAATATTCCTTTTCACTAATTTTCTTTCCACATCCAACAGCAAAAAGAATATTCAACCCTATCAGGTAAATCAAAAGTTTTTTCATTTCGACCCCGCTTTCAATTTATTAAATTTTAAATTTTGCGCCAAAATTTAAATTTCTAAATATTTAAATGCAAGTTTTTAAAGAAAACCCTGCATATTCAACTCTCATACTAATTCCATAAACAAATCAATAAAAACAAAATAGTAAACATATTTCACCTATTTTTTAAATAATGCTTGATTTTTAATAAATAATTCCTTACAATTATAGTGAACTTTTGTTCACTGCATCTGCACAAAACAGTGAACATAAGGTGACCATTAAAGGTCAAAAAATAGCACAAAACGGGAGAGGTATTATGAAAAAACTTACTTCACGGCAACAGGAAATATTAACGTTCATTTCTGAGTATATTAAACATTACAATTTTTCTCCTTCTTATCAGGAAATTGGAGATGCTCTTGGTATTACCTCCAAACAAGCTGTGTACCGGCATTTAGCGGCGCTGGAAAAAAAAGGTTATATCACCCGAAGCGAGGGTCTGGCGCGTAGCATACGCATTGTTCATCCCCAGTATATGCCAGAGACGGAAAATGTTCCGATTCCACTAATTGGCCGGGTAGCTGCAGGATATCCCATACTGGCCGAGGAAAACATTGAAAATTATGTTACACTGCCTCGTACGCTCATCAAATCAGAGGGCCGTTACTTTGCCCTGAAAGTCCATGGCGACAGTATGGTCAATGCTGGTATTCTGGATGGCGACATGGTAGTAGTGGAATCGACCCGTGTGGCCAAACCGGGAGATATTGTAGTGGCGCTGGTGGGAGATGAAGTAACGGTAAAACGTCTAATGGAAAAAAACGGCATCAAATTTCTGAAAGCAGAAAATCCGGCATATCCCGATATTTATCCGCAAGGCGAATGGAGTATTCAGGGACGAGTGGTGAGTTTGATTCGGGAAAACATCCAATAGCGTAAGGGCAAAATTATGAAAATTAGAAAGAAAGCAACCAGATCTGGTGTTAATCTAAAACAAAAGACCGGGGAAGAATTTTTTCAACTGCCTCGCGCGGAATTTCTGATGGAAGAAGTTCGGGAAAACGAGATTGACCAGATAGGCGATCTGGCTACCAATCCCTCGGTTCATGTCAGCAACCGCTTTACCCTGCTGGTAATGGACAATTGTATGGTTGGCGCAGACATCCGCGAGGGAGATTACGTGGTAGTGGAAGTCCAACCCGGATATCCCGAGGGATGCCTTCTGGCCGTGCAGTTGGGGAATCAACGACTGGTGCGGCGCTACACCCGGGTGGAAGGACGTATTCACCTGCACTGTGATCCTCCCGGCAAGCAGGTGATCATCGTGGAAGAACATACGCCGGACTTCCATATCCTGGGACAGGTGGTGCAGGTGATCCGGGAAATCAAGTAAAAAGAATATTTAAAACTGATACGAAAGGTTTTTTCTTGCAAATGTATTTAGACAACCGCCGGCCAGATGAACGGCGAGTGAAAATTACAGGTAAAAGCTGTTGATAAAAAACGGTTCTCAGCACAACCAGATATTTTTCCAATACCGGAAATTGCTGGTGTTTTTAACGCATTTTTGGACGCGGAGTAAAGCCAGGAAATCACCTGTAGGTTACGCCCTGTAACTGACCAAGCGGGAGCATATCTAAATGGTTATTTGGCCTTTCGGCTGCCATTTATGGTCATTCATAGTCATTAGTTGTCACTGATGTCATTAATAGCTAATCATTGTCAAAGTTACACTCGGGAAACAACTTGTAAAAGTAGTAGATTCTGTTGCAGCTAATTTAAGCGAAGGGTATGGGCGGTTATAGGGAAAACAAGCAATTTTGTTACTACAGACGTGAATCGCTATTTGAAACGTGTAAATTTTTAGTCAAAGCCCACCGGCGTGGTTTAATTGAAGAAAAAGTATTTTTTAACCTGTTACAGAATGCTGAGACGCTGGGGGTTAGATTAAGCAACTATATCAATTCTATCGATCCTCCTCTGAATGACAACCAATGAGGGTACAACCAAATAACTACGAATGACAATAAATGACATCGAAGATAAATAACGCAAAGTAAACGACTTCAAAAAAACAGGGAGGTTAAAAATGTATTACGAAGAGTTATTCGAACCTATTGAAGTGATTACTTATTTCCAGAACGGAAAGATTATTCCCTTGAAATTTCGCTGGAACGGCCGAGTATACAAAATAAAGCAGGTAAACGGGCACTGGAAGGAGCATCAGGGATATGCGGAACAACATCATTTTTCGGTGCAGGTGGACGGATCCGATTGCTTTGAGCTGCTTTTCGATAGCGGCGATTTTTCCTGGCAGATTGCCCGGGTATGCCTGGAAGGATAGACCGGGACGGCGCATAAAGTCAGAATTGCTGACGCAGTCATTTTTTTAAACATTAAATATTTAAAGAGGTAAAAAGTATGGAAACCATCGTTCAACAAACCAGTCAACGCACTCGAAAACATCATCAACCCCAGAAACATATCCCCCTGGATACTGATTTATTATTAAAGCTTTACGAGCTTCTTCAGGGCGAACGTGACATGGTGCGAGTGTACAGCAAGGCTTTACAAAGCGAGCTATGTTTTGTGAATCCAGATCTTGTGGATCCCACCCAGCTTAACATCGATTGCCCGGTTTACGCCACCCGGGAATTGGCCTATGTGCTCTCGCTTTCGGCAGAAGATTTTCGCCGGTTCCACTACCTGAAAACCCGCCTGGTGGGGTGAAAACTAACTTGTTTCTATTCTCTTTTCATTCTGTGTAACTATCCTGAACATGGAAACTATTCTTGCCAGTTAGGCGTTTACATTAAAAAATAAATTTTTCGTTTTTCCATTCAAATCAGCACAATAACTCCAATGCGTTTGTTTATTTTATTACCAATTATCTCCATCGTCTGGTTTTTCTCCGAAGTCATCATGGCGCGAATAAAATATTCCAGCTCCGAAGGCGAGAGAACCCCTGACCGCCGTTCCCTACGTATCTTATGGTGCACCATTATACCAGCCGTTACGCTCGGTGTAATTCTGGGATTACGGGGAATCGGGTATATTTCCATCGCCAGTTCCCTGGCTCTGCCTGCAGGAATTCTGTTTATTATATTCGGCCTTATCATCCGTTGGATGGCTGTTTTTGCCCTGCGAGGTTATTTCACCTCCAATGTTAGCATTCTACCAAACCATCAGTTAGTTACTCACGGGATTTACCGCTTAGTCCGTCATCCGGCTTACGCCGGCAGCCTGCTCTCCTTCCTGGGACTGGGGCTAGCATTCTCCAACTGGTTAAGCGTGCTGGTCATCTTTCTACCCATTCTCGCCGCCTTTCTCTACCGCATCCGGGTAGAGGAAGCAGCGCTGCGAGAGGCCTTTGGACAAGCCTATCAGAGGTATTGCCAAAAAACCAGACGGCTGCTACCGGGGGTGTATTAAAAAGGCCGGAAGTTTGTCCTGGAAATTCTCTCATCCCCGAAGATGGTAATAATTTTCTTTGATTTTAATCTGGTAAAAACTTACTTTATAGGTAAGTAAAGTATAATAATATGGTTACCTATCAATGGGTGCGATCACCGATAAACTCTCACATGGTGGCTCAATTAAAACCAAAATAGCGCTTAATTTGGCCATAGGCTGCAATGGCTGTTTTGGTCGAAATCTGAATCTCGACCCAATATTCCTCAAAAACATCATGATGTGATTTGTATTGATTTACGCGAATTTCAGATGGATTAATCAATTAATTTGCTTGGAAAGCCTTAATGATTCCTTTGTCTCTCTTGTTTTTTTGTATTTCCGGGATAGACTTTATGGATCACTTTTACAATAAATTGAGAATAAACATTTTCAATTTATTGGTTTTGAAAATAAATTTTCTGTCCTTATTCGTTTCTTTTAAATAGCTCTGGGAGGTTAAGATGCTTCAAATCCAAGTCGGTTCCACTCTCCAAGGTCCATTCTGGCCGGAGAAAGTCAAAGTCATATCTTCCAAAGAAATTTCTTCTGGTCAAATAAAAATCGAAGCTGTCGGTCTTCAAACGAATCGATATTACAATGCTATTCTCTCCCAAAGTGAAATTTCCTCAATTCATATTTTGCAAGAAAAACCTTTTCAATTCAATATTGACCCAAATATCTTTTTTCTTTATGTTGAATCCAATCGGATCCGCAATGCATTCCAATTCGACCCATTATACGCCGTCAACATTTCGCAAGTCGATCCTTTACCCCATCAGATCGAGGCAATTTACCATCATATTTTGCAGAACCCTCACATCC
>CAYLYM010000042.1:0-29179 GCA_964387645.1 uncultured Calditrichaceae bacterium
ATATTCCTTCTGATTTAAATCTGCGAGGCGATATAGGCTGAGTTCTAGGGAGGAGAAACGACTAAAGAAATCGCTTTCCTGGGTGTTCTTTGCGAATCGGTTCCAGGGACATACTATCTGGCAAATATCACAGCCGAAAATATGGTTTCCTATTAAAGGATGTAAATATTTATCGATAGGACCCAGATGTTCAATTGTTAGATAAGAGATACATCGGCGGGCGTCGATCAGCCCTGGAAACTCCAATGCGCCGGTGGGACAAGCTTTTTGACATCGGTTACATTCTCCGCAAAAATTTTCTGTAAAAGGCTCATCAGGCGGTAATGGCAAACTTAACAAGATGCCCCCCAGAAAAAAGAAAGAACCTTTTCCTTTCAATATGAGCATGGTATTTTTACCAATCCATCCCAGTCCAGCTCTAACCGCCAATGGTTTTTCCATAATGGGAAATGAATCTACAAAAATTCGCCCCTGGCAATTCGGATCTATTTCTTTTAACCACTTTAATAATGTTTTCAATTTTTGTTTGATCACTTTGTGGTAATCTCTTCCACGGGCATAAATAGAAATGTTCCCGGATTCCGGTGGAAAAATTTTTTCTTCTTTCTCGCGAAAATAATTCAGAGCCACTAACAAAATGGATTGAACATTGCTAAAAAGTGAAGCCGGGTCCATACGTTGGAACATAGTGGATTTCATCCAGTTCATGGTGCCATGTTTTCCCTGGTCGATCCATTGTTGGAGTAATTCACCAGCTTTAGTTAGTGGTTGAGCATTGGTGATACCTACAGCAGAAAATCCCAGTTCCAGAGCCTTCCTCTTTATTTGTGATTTTAAATTATCTGTTTCTACCATATCATCTTATTTAATCTTTACAGATGATGTTATTTCTGAAACTTTCAAAAAAGTTGTTTTTTTTGATTCCGATCAATTAAAAAATTGAAAGAAATGCATACTCGGGAAAACAAAATGTTTTTTATCAATAAAACTAACAAATTTAAAAGGTGATCTTAACATTACTGATCAGACATCTTTTTGTCAGTATAAAAGGCCAATTATTTAGGAATTGAATTAGCATAAGATCACATCGAAGTATTTAAAACGCGAAATGATGCATATTCTTATTTTGACCGAAGATTAAATAATTTTTTAGTAATTTTTTTATTTCCTTATTCATAGATGGATGTGGTTTTATTCAGCTTTAATTTTTGTAGTAAACCATGATTCGATGTGCTCTTTAATTTTTTCCATTAGCCATTGAGGTGTGGAAGCACTTCCTGTAATTCCCACAATATCTTTTTCTGCGAACCAGTTGCGATTAAGCTCTGCAGGTTCTTCAATCCAATAAGCCTGTGGATTAACCTCCAGACATTCCTGATAGAGCGTTCGTGTATTGGAACTGTTTTGACCACCTACCATAACGATTTTCGAGCAACTCTTTGCAAATTGCCGGATTTGTTCATTTCTCCCAGTAACATAACGACAAATGGTATTTTTTATGGTAAGGTTCATTCTTCTTTTCCTCATCTCAGTCACTAATGTTTCGAATAGAGATGGGGAGATAGTTGTCTGTGCCATTACGAATGTTTTGACATTAATATCTAACTGCTCCAGGTCCTTTTTTGTGAGAACAACCTTACATTGCCCATCACAATGACCGACAATACCGATTACTTCAGGATGGTAGTGCTTGCCAATAATAACGACCTGATAACCTTTCAGATAATGTTCGCGGGCAATTTGTTGAGAGCGAGTAACAATATTGCAAGTGCCGTCGATGATTTCTATTCCTTTTTCCCTAGCTTTTTCAAATGTCTCCGGTGGTTCTCCATGAGCTCTTATCAGTAACTTTTTTGATGATCCCAGTTGTTCGGGTTTCTCCAAAATACTGTGGTCCACAATTCGAAATCCCCTTCTTTTCAAACGTTCATTTTCCACCCTGTTATGAATTAATTCCCCCAGGCCAAAAAGTACCCTTTCTTTTTCTAAACTTTTTTCTGCCATTTTGATGACGCGTTTTACCCCCGGACAAAATCCCGCTTGTGGATCGATGACGACTTTCATATCTGCTCCACTGATTTAGCCACTTGTTCAATTTTCAATTCTAATGCCCTTACCGGGCATACCCATACGCATTTACTACAACTTGTGCAGGCTTCTTGATCAATTGCTAAACGATAATTTTCCAGGCTGATAATGTTCTCCGGGCAGACACCTACACAAGCACCGCACAAATCACATTTTTTCTGGTTAATAATAATCATCGCCCTTCCATACTTTTATTTGAATCGACCGAATTTTAACGATTTACTTATTTTGTTAAAATTTTTGTGTTTCTGATTTTGTCTATTAATTGAAAAAATACTTCAGGTTTGTTACTAATAATTCCGTCAACCTTATTTTTTATAAGATCGAGCATATCATGAGCATTATCTACTGTCCATGCATAAACCCAATTAGTTTTTTCTTTAAGATGTGAGATATATCTCTGGTTTAAAATTCTAAAACTGGGATGCAGAGACTGAACAGATTGTCCGTTTAACATAAACAAGCTAGTACGATTACGAAAAATGTAACCTAAATGCACGACAGGATTAAGAGAAGCGATTTTTTTTAAAACAAAGGGATTAAAAGATGAAATAATAACATTTTCGACCAGGCGAAAATCTTGAAGAATTTTTAAAATTTTTTCTTCAAAACCATTTCCAATTAGATGGCCTTTCTTTACATCAATATTTATAAGAACTTTGTCTCGTACAATTTCCAGAACTTCTGATAAAGTAGGAATTTTTTCTTCAGGAAAATCTTTTTGGTGAAGTTTGAATTTTTTAATTTGTGATAGTGTAAGTTTTTGAATGTTCTGCCGAACCCCTGTTAGACGGAATGTGTTCTTATCGTGGAAAACAACGACATTTTTGTCTGCAGTGTAGCGGACATCTAGTTCGATACCTTGACATCCCAGTTCGATAGCCTTTTGGAAAGCAGGCAAGGAATTTTCCGGAGCGAAGCTATTTGCTCCTCGATGTGCAAATATGAGCGGTATTTTCAGATTTAATTTTTCCGGCATTTTTAAATAAACAATATTATTATTCGAATTTTTTTAAGTTAAAATATAAAGAATGCCAAAACTATTCCAAAGAAAAATATCAGGTTTAGGGAAAGTAAGTCAAATGAAAAAGTAGATTTTTGAAAGTAAAATCAGGAAGTTTATTCAATTACCTGGTAACCTGGTAATTTTAAAAGAAAAATCCATAAATTTTATGGAATCGAAATAATTAGTTATCAAAAGTGCTTAAAAAATTAATAATGAAAAAATAAATATTATATTCTAAAATTTTTAGAACTGACTATAATTCATTAATTAAAAAATTATTCATAATTAGACATCCATTTTAGATAAGCGATAGGAAAATGGATTGAGATAAATATTTTCAGATAAGCATGTATTCTTTCAAGTCTTCGGCCAGTTCAATTGGACCGTGGAAAAATTTCTGAGCTACTTCAATAGTCTTTTTATTTGCCGTTCCGGGATAAAAATGAGTAAGTACCAATTTTTTTGCCCCACCGTCTGCAGCAATTTTACCTGCCAGACTAGGAGACAGGTGTCCTTCGACAGCCAGTTCATCAGGAAAAGAACATTCAAGAATAGCCAGATCAGCATTTTTACATAAACGAATTAATTCTGAACAGTAACCAGTATCTCCTGAGATGCAGATAATTTTACCATTAATCTCAAAACGAAATCCCACACTTTCGTTTTTATGAATTACTTTTCCCCAGATTAATCGGAAACCAGGAAAGTCTAGCAATCGCCTTTTGAGTTCGTAATATTTGATGGTATTATCATTAGAATGAAGCCATTTACCATACGCAATCTCCATACCATGCAGAAAATTAATAAATCCACGTGGTCCCCAGACCCTTAAAGCAATTTGCTGAGGGTCAATATGACTATTTCGAATAGCAAAGATAATAGGAACCAGATCGGATACGTGATCGGGGTGAAAATGTGAAATAAAAATATAAGTGAGTTGTTCAGGAGCAAAGCCGATTTCATTTAAACGATGTAATGTCCCCGGACCTGCGTCCACCAATATCTTTTCTTTTGCAGTTTCTATTAATATTGACGAACATGATCTTTTCGGGTCTTGTAAAATACTTCCTGTCCCAAGAAATTTAATTCGGATTTCTGATGGCATAATAGTTCTCCCATGAAGTTACACCTAAATTTAATGTTTTATTTAAGAAAATTCAAAAATATCGAGAAATTGTATGAAAATTCTTAAATGATAATAGACTAAACATAAAAAATGAAATAGACAGGGTTTTTTTATTAAATTGATTTAATTCTAAGGAGGAATGCTTTATTTAATTACTTTTCCATCTGGTTCATGCGACTTTAATAAATGATGGAACACCATTATTATTATTGTTGGCCCAATCTCACAGGACCGTCACTCTTCTGTACCTCCGTCTGATTGCCAGACAGGCAAATTTACCCGTTATTCACTGTGCCTGATTAAAAGATTTACCATTCCGCTGTAACAGGATTCGAAATGAGAATAGCGATGTCTAAAGAGAGTTAAAGTGTTTTTACCAATGAGTTATGTACAATTAGTATTTGTATTTTCTTGGTATTCTGATCTTTTTGTGTTTAAATAAATTTGTTGAATTTATAAATTAATCGGTTTTCAAAAGCAAATAGGAGGATGAATGGATAGAGTTATCATCTGGCATAACAGTTATAATTGGAAAAGCAGGGAATTCGCAATATTTAAAATATAAAGGTGTTAAACCTGTGATTTGGAAATACGTGAAAGAAGAAATTGATTCAGAAAAACTAATCCAGATCATTGAAATAAATGGATAACTAATGCCGGATTTCATTCTGAAAAAGGAAAAAGAATACAAAGAATTAGGTTTGTGTGAGAAGGAACTAAAAACAAAGGAATTTGCCCGAATTGCTGCTGAGCATTCCAGACTGTTAGAACGTCCAATTGTAACTAAAGGGAAAAAAGTTGTCCTGGCACGGCCCGCATCCCAAAATCAATGAAATTATTTAAAACACCAATCATCTATTAAATTTAGAGACCTTTCGTAGGCGTGGGATGATTTCTTCTAACTTTTCTAACACATAATCGATCTCATCTTTTGTGTTCTGTTTACCCAGGGTAAACCTAATGGCTGAACGTAGATGAACAGGTGTCAAACCCATGGCTTTTAAAACTGGAGATTCTTCGACTATACCAGATGTACAGGCAGATCCCATTGAGGCTGCTATCCCGACCATACTCAGACTCAATAATAAAGACTGGGATTCACACCCTTCAAATGAAACATTCAGATTATGATAAAGCCTGTTTTTGGGATGACCATTTATTTTAACTGGCTTAAACCGATCACAAATTTGTTGTTGAAAATAATCTCGTAATTGGCTTATTCGTTGAGATTCTTCTTCCAGATTGGTATAGATCAATTCTGCGGCTGTTGCCAGACCGACGATTCCTGGAACATTTTCTGTTCCGGCACGCCGTTTTTGTTCCTGCGCCCCTCCATGAATAATTCGAGAGATTGGAGTACCCCGCCGAATATACAGTGCACCAATGCCCTTGGGTCCATAGATTTTATGCCCTGATATAGAGAGAAGATCGATCCCCAATTTGTTGATGTCAATCTTTATTTTTCCAAATCCTTGTACAGCATCTGAATGAAAAAAAATATTGGCCTCACGCGTTATCCGACCTATTTCTTCAACAGGATTAATGGTTCCTACCTCATGGTTGGCAAAAATAATTGAGACTAAAATGGTTTCTTTTCGTATTGCTTGTTTAACCGTCTCAGGATCGACCATCCCGTGTTCATCAACATTGAGGTAGGTTATTTGGAAGCCTTCTTTCTCCAGGGCTTTACAGGTTTCCAAGACTGCAGGATGTTCAACCCGAGTTGTGATAATGTGATTTCCCCGGTTACGATTGGCTAATGCCACTCCACGGATGGCTAAATTATTTGCTTCGGTTCCTCCGCTAACAAAATAGATCTCACTATTTTTTGCATGAATTAATTTAGCAATTTGAGAGCGTGCTGCTTCAACAGCTGTTCTTGCTGCCCTGCCGGATTGATGGATGCTGGATGGATTTCCATAGTTTTCTGTAAAATATGGTAACATGGCTTTGACAACATTGCGATCAACTGGAGTAGTAGCGCTGTGATCTAAATAAATCTTTCTTATCATGTCCGTTCTAAATAGAGCTATCTAGTTTATTACTATTTGAATTCTAAAATAAACAAACCTATTAATAATTTTACTATAAGACAAGCTGAATTTCACAGTTGGTAAAGAGGATTTTGCTTGGATCAATCCCGAAAAAATGAAATAATAATTCAATGTACCAATGATATTTAATGATTTTTTTAATAACGATTTTTATCATGATATTTAAAAATAGGATGATAGCTTTAGCTATGAAAAATATTTCTCTTGAATTACCTTTGAATTTATTTTAATTTCGCTTCAAATAAAGAATATTTAGGGTTTTTAAATGTTTAATTTATTTAAAAGAATAAGCATTGTAGCGTTTTTATATTTACTTGTTTTTGGGTGTGCCAGCCAGAAGAAAAAACTTATGCCAGTACCCAAACAAAGACCTGTAATAGAGATGGATGAATCATTTGATCCATTAACGCTGGATGATGAAGATATAACGTTCGAACCTCTTCATGAAACAAAACCACAGCCAGCCGGGACTATTATTCTTCCAGAAGAGCAAGATTCTATGGAAGTTGAAAATAAACTTACCGATGGCTATCGGATTCAGCTTCTTTCCACTAAGAGCCTTGAAGCAGCAACTGAATCTAAGCAAATTGCAATGGAACAATTTGAAGATTTGGGAGTGAATTTTTATCTTGAATTTGATTCGCCCTATTATAAAGTACGTATGGGTGATTATTTAACACGTGAAGAAGCTGAACGTGATCGGGAAATTGTTCGTTCTCGAGGTTATCCTAAAGCCTGGATTGTTCCTTCTAAGGTGTGGACGAATCCCAAAGTTATTTTGCCATCGGATTCACTTAATATTGAAAACAGGATCCAAATAGGTAAAAATTGAAGATTATTGGAGGAATACATGGCAGGACATTCTAAATGGGCCAATATTCGATTTCGCAAAGAGCGTCAGGATGCTCAGCGAGGTAAGATTTTTACCAAACTCATAAAAGAAATTACTGTAGCGGCCAGGATGGGTGGAGGTGATCCGGAAACTAATCCCAGATTACGAACCGCCGTTCAGAATGCCAAAGCTGCCAATATGCCTTCGAAGAACATTGAGAATGCCATCTTAAAAGGAACCGGGGCTCTGCCCGGGGTTGTGTATGAAGAAGTAACCTTCGAGGGGTATGGACCAGGAGGTGTGGCACTATATATCACCACAACTACTGATAATCGTAATCGGACTGTAGCAGAGATCCGGCATTTGTTAAACAAATATGGTGGTAATCTGGGTGAAACCGGAAGTGTGAGTTGGGTTTTTGATAAAAAAGGTCTTATCCGTGTCGATCGGTCAAAGTATGACGAAGAAGAACTGATGATAATAGCCATAGATGCTGGTGCGGATGACTTTAAAGTAGAGGATGATTACTACGAAATTTATACCGTTTTTGAGGATCTAAACAAAGTACGTTCTGCTTTAGAAGAAAAAGGCATTGAGATTAAAAGTGCCGAAATGACCATGATTCCACAAAGTACGGTGGAATTAGATGATCAAACAGCCGAAAAAATGCTTAAGTTAATGGAAGCTCTTGAAGATAGCGATGATGTGCAACATGTTTTTGCTAATTTTGAGATTTCTGATGAAGTAATGGAAAAAATGGAATCATAGGCGGGTAGGTGTTTGAGAATAATTGGAATTGATCCCGGGCTCAATATAACGGGGTTTGGGATTATCGAAATATCAGACAATGGGTTGCAATGTTTGAAATATGGGGGCATTCGTACTTCTTCATCTGCCTCGTTTACGGACAAATTACTAAATATCCATCAACAAGTTCAATGTGTAATTGAAGAATTCCGCCCGAATTATTGTGCTGTAGAGAACATTTTTTATCATCGAAATAAAAAGACAGCTATAATCATGGGACATAGCCGTGCAGTAGCCATGCTAGCCGCTGCACAACACAGTATCCCAATTTATGAATATTCTCCCAGAGAAGTTAAAATGTCTATTGTTGGATATGGAGCAGCTTCGAAAAAACAAGTGCAATCCATGGTTCAAAATATCCTTCACCTGAATGAAAAGCCTTGCCCGGAAGATGCAGCAGATGCCCTGGCTGTGGCCATTTGTTTGTATCATCGATTAAAATTACTCTCAGTTTCGCGCTAAAATAAATTGTAATTAAAGATGATTCATTAAAATTAGTGTTTTTGTAACCTTATGTTGCATTTGGAAGAGAATAGATTAAATTATAATCTAAAATAACGGTTATAAAGAAGTAGTAATGACTGGTAATGATTGAAAGAATTCATGGACGACTGTTGCAAAAGTCTCCAACATTTTGTGTGATTGATTGTGGTGGTATTGGGATTGGGGTTTTCATTAGTATTAATACTTTTCAGAGTTTGGGAAAAGAAAATCAACCGGTAGATTTATTAACTCATTTGCACGTTCGTGAAGACGCTCTACAGCTTTTTGGTTTCAGAGATGAAGCAGAAAGAGAAATTTTTAAAAAATTATTAGGAGTCAGTGGGATCGGTCCTCGGTTAGCAATTACGATTCTATCTGGTATTACAGCAAGTGAACTTATTCAGGCTGTGGCCAGCGAAGATTATCAGCTTTTAACTAAAATTCCTGGTGTGGGTAAAAAGACGGCACAAAGAATTGTTCTAGAGTTGAAAGAAAAAGTGGCACTTCCCACTGAATTTGATATTTCGACAGTAACCCAGGTTTTTTCCTCTATTTCAAATGATAAACTAAATGAAGCTATTATGGCGCTAAGTACACTTGGATATAGTATAACCGAAGCCAGATCAGCTGTTCATAAAGTAGTGAAACAACAAAATGGTGAATTAGCCCTGGAAGAAATTATTAAATTGGCTTTACGGGAAATTTAATAAATGAAGAGAGAAATTGTCGATCCAAGGCCTATAAGTGAAGAAGCAGAATTTGACTCATCTTTACGTCCAAAAACGTTTGCCGATTTTGTGGGCCAGGAAAAAATAATAGAGAATTTAAAAATTTATATCGAAGCAGCGCGATTACGTGGTGAGGCCTTAGATCATGTTCTTTTATATGGTCCACCCGGATTAGGAAAAACAACTCTGGCATATGTCATCGCCAATGAGTTAAAAGTTGATATTCATACAACCTCGGGTCCTGTTTTGGATAAGGCAGGCGATTTGGCTGGTATTTTAACGAATTTAAAAGAAAAAGATGTTTTGTTTATTGATGAGATTCATCGTTTGAATAATGTAGTAGAGGAATACCTGTATTCGGCAATGGAAGATTTTAGCCTGGATATAATGATCGATCGTGGACCCAGCGCTCGAAGTATTCAGATTCGTTTGCCACATTTTACCTTAATTGGTGCAACAACCCGAGCCGGATTATTAACTTCGCCAATGCGGGCGCGTTTTGGTGTTGTATCACGCCTCGATTATTACAAACCTGCCGAATTAAAGAAAATTATAGAACGGTCTGCAAAAATTCTACAGATTGAAATTACTGAAGAAGGTGCAATGGAAATTGCCCGGCGCTCACGTGGAACCCCGCGCATTGCTAATCGAATTTTACGGCGTACTCGCGATTTTGCCCAGGTACGTGCGGAAGGTATTATTACCAAAACTGTCGCAGAACAAAGCCTGAAAATGTTAGAGGTCGATGAACGTGGGCTTGATGAAATGGATAAGCGAATTATTTTTACCATTATAGAGAAATATAATGGCGGACCAGTCGGATTAAATACTATTGCTGTGGCTATAGGGGAGGAGAGCGATACAGTGGAAGAGGTTTATGAACCCTACCTCATTCAAGAAGGTCTAATTAAACGGACGCCGCGTGGCAGAGTTGCAACGCGGCTGGCTTATGAACACTTTAACTACACAATGAAGAAATATGGAATCCAAGAAAAATTATTTTAGTTCCGTCAATGGAATTAAATATAAGCTATCTGACTTTCAATATAATCTCCCGAAAGAACTCATTGCCCAGTACCCACTAGAAGAGAGAGATCAATGTCGATTGTTAGTTCTCGATCGAAAATCAGGAAATATTGATCATCGGCATTTTTCAGATGTTTTGGAATACCTGGAAGAGGGAGACTGTCTGGTTGTAAATAATACCAAAGTATTTCCTGCCAGGTTGATTGGATATAAGGATAAAACCGGCGCACGAGTTGAAATTTTTCTGTTGCGGAATTTGGAAGGTCACATCTGGGAAATTCTGGTAAAACCTGCTAGAAAAGTGCGCATTGGCAATAAAATTGTAATCAGCGATGACCTCTCCTGCGATGTGATTGATAATACAATTTCTGGAGGACGTGTCGTTGAATTTAATTGTAATGGCAATTTCAATGAAATTCTGGAAAAAATAGGCAAAACACCACTTCCACCTTACATTGAAAGAGAACCCGATGATACCGATCGCCAATTCTACCAGACTGTTTATGCCGAGAAGACCGGTGCTGTGGCAGCGCCTACGGCTGGATTACATTTTACAAAACAGTTGTTGCAAAAGATTAAAGATAAAGGTATTAGTATAGCATATTTGACCCTACATGTAGGTTTAGGGACATTTCGACCAGTACAAGTTGAAGATATCAGTCGACACCGAATGGATTCGGAATATTATGAAATTGATGCCGAAAATGCCCGCCTGATTAATGAGACTCGACTAAACGGTGGCGCTATTGTAGCTGTTGGTACGACCAGTGTGCGAACCCTAGAAACAATTGCCGATCATCACGGACTGGTACGCCCTGCCCGCGGCTGGACAGATAAATTTATTTATCCTCCTTACGAGTTTAAAATGGTAGATCATTTGATTACTAATTTCCACTTACCGGCCTCGACTTTATTGATGTTAGTATCAGCTTTTAGTTCACTAAAGCAAATTAAAAAGGCCTATCAAGAAGCTATCCAGAAAAAATATCGTTTCTTCAGCTACGGAGATGCGATGTTAATTATGTAACTATACATATTTCATTTTATATTGCTGCATCAATTTGGGAACCAATATCTTATAATTTCACAAAATAGAAGCCTTCCATATTCAAAAATCATTTTATTAATTTTTTAATCTGCAAAAATAGGTTTTAAAGGTTATTAATTCCATTTTTTTGAAAAATTTAAAGTTAATACTTGCTTTTTATAAAAAAATGATTATACTTATTGGTGGGGAGTTGTGGGGGAAATTCCATTAATTTTCACTAATTTCAATTATAGTTTAAAAATATGTACGACTTTTTTGGCCGTTACGAAAATCTGTTAGATTCAAAGGGAAGGATCAGTTTACCAGCACCATTTCGTAGAATGATTGAAAAAGAAATAGAAGATGAAGAAGATAAACAGTTTGTTGTGACAAAAGGGACAGACAGGAATATAGTTGTTTTTCCAGTGTCAGAATGGAAAAAAATGGTGGAAAAAATTAAAACAAATGTTCCAAATGGAAAGCAACAAAGAAGTTTATTACGGAGAATTCATTTTCATTCTTCGATACAGAAATTAGACAAACAAGGTAGAATTAATATTCCGACAGAATTAATACATTATGCTGAATTGAAAAAAGAAGTTGTGGTAATTGGAACAGGGAATAAAATCGAAATCTGGAATCCCAGGAATTTAAGTGAAAATATTCAAGAGATAGAACCAGTTTATTTGAAGAATTCGGATTTATTGGAATTTTGATTGATCTATGGAAATAAAATGTTTCAGGACTTTTTTCATCAACCGGTATTGTTAAAGGAAGCTGTCGATGCGCTTTTGGTTAAAAGCGATGGTATCTATGTTGACTGTACTCTGGGTGGCGCGGGACATTCTGAAGAAATTCTGAAACGATTGGAACCACAGGGGAAATTGGTATGCCTTGATGCTGATCCTGATGCCATCCTGCATGCCAAAGCCAGATTGGGCCGGTTTTCTAATGTCCATTTTGCCCAAGTGTTTTATGACCAATTGGATGTGGTTCTGGTACAATTGAATTTACTTCCGGTGCATGGTATTTTGTTTGATTTAGGAATTTCATCGTATCAGGTAGATCGGGAGGCCAGGGGATTTTCATTTCAAAAGGACGGGCCATTGGATATGCGATTTAATCCGTTGCAGAAGAAAACAGCCGAGGAAGTAATTAATGAATATCCTCTTGAAGAGTTGGAAAGGATCTTTCGCAATTATGGTGAAGAACGGCAATGGCGGGCGATTGCCAGAGCGGTGGATAATGTTCGGAAGGTAAAACGCATCAGGACCACTGGAGAATTCGCAGAAGTCATTCGACAGGCGGTTCCGTCGCGTTATATCAATAAGACGCTGGCCCGAATTTTTCAGGCGGTACGTATTGAAGTAAATGATGAACTGAATCGGTTGCAGAAAGCTTTAGAAAAGGCTTTCAATGTTCTGGATAAAAGCGGAAGAATTGTAGCTATTGCCTATCATTCTTTGGAAGACCGGTTGATCAAAGATTTTTTTCGTTATAAAGAACTGGATTGTATTTGTCCAGAGCAATTTCCACAATGTGTTTGCGAAAAAGTACAGGAAATGAAAATCTTAACTCGTAAACCAATTTATCCTTCGGAAGAAGAGAAGGTCCAAAATCCTCGGGCGCGGAGTGCCCGTATGCGAGTGGCGGAAAAGATTGTTCCATTCAAGGAGGAGTGGTAATGCCGGTAAGGCGGAGATCCCGAAAAAAAACAGTTTATTATGTTAAAAAAGGAGCTCGGAGTGCCGCCTATAATTTCTTATCAGTTTTTAGTCTGTTCATACTGGTATCATTTGTAGCATTGTTTTTTATATTGTTTCAATGGAAAAATTTTCAAATAGACAAAACTTTGAAAGAAATTGACGAACTACGACTTCAGGTTTTGGAATTAAATGCAAGGAAAAGCCGATTAGAAACCCGGTTGAATGATCTTCTTCAAAAAGTGCCTGAAAAAGCCAGTATTGTTCATGGTATGATACCAGAAGTTGACAGTCCTAAAAAGCTTATTATCGATAAGAAAAAATTGGATTATTATGAAAAAAAAGACCGAAACATATTGGAGTAATTCTAAAAGAAGAGTAAAAAGAGAACCCGGGACAAGTATTCGGCTTGCCCTGATTTCATTTTTCTGTATAGCAGCCTTTGGGTTGTTACTTGCAAAACTGGTTAAAGTACAGGTAATTGAGCATGAATATTATAGTGAACGGGCCAAGGAGAACATTTTAAAACGACGTACGATACCGGCACTTCGAGGATCTATATACGACCGCCAGGGTAGAGAACTGGCTCGCGATGTGATACAGTATTCAGTGGCTGTAAGCGAAAAATATGCAGCAAACAAACAAAAAGTTGTCAATTACGTATCGAGGACACTGGGCATCTCATCCAGATGGATCCAAAAACAGATGAAGAAAAATCCTACCTTTACCTATATCGCTCATAAGATCTCTGCTGAGAAGGCTGAAGTTCTGGCAAAGCTTAAAGATCCTGGTATCATACTAGAAAAGCGTTTTCAGCGGGTTTATCCCTACAAATTTAATGGAGCTCATTTTGTTGGTTTCTGCAATGTGGATAATAAGGGGCTCGGTGGAGTAGAATTTCAGTATAATCATTATTTGGAAGGAAAGCCTGGCTGGAAGATTTTTTTACAGGATGCCTATGGCAATCAATTAATCAACCTGGATTTTTCGGGAGAGGATCCTATCGATGGCATGGACGTGGTTTTGACTGTTGATATGGAATACCAGGAAATATTGAGCGATGAATTGAGAAAAGCTGTAGAAAAGAGCCAGGCTAAAGAAGGTGTGGCCATTTTAGTCAATCCGAATAATGGTGAAATTCTTGGTATTGCCAATTATCCACAATTCGATCCAAATAATCCCAACCTCTATACTGATGAGCAGCGTAAAAATAGGGCTATAACTGATATTGTGGAACCCGGATCTACTTTTAAAATTGTTTTATTATCGGCGGCGCTAGAAAATTTAAACGTTGATTTAGATAAAAGTATATATTTTTGCCATAACGGTGTCTTTTGGCTGTACGGGCGTAAAATAGAAGATTATAAAAAATTTGGTTGGTTAACCCTGCGCAAAGTAATCGAAAATTCCAGTAATATTGGAACCATGCAAGTAATGCAAGATCTTGACAAGAAAATATTTTATAGGTACGTTCGTAATTTTGGTTTTGGAATGATTACAGGAGTGGATTTACCTGGTGAAAGTGCAGGGATTTTGCAGCCGTTAGACAGTTTTTCGCAGACGACGCCTTATTACATGAGCATAGGTTACGAAATTGGAGTTACTCCATTGCAATTGTGCATGGCTTATGCAGCTATCGCGAACGGTGGAGTATTATATAAACCTTACATATTAAAACAGGTGATTGGACCGAATCGCAAGGTAGTCAAAGAAAATCAGCCTGAAGTAGTCAGGCAGGTTATTTCGCCCGAAACCGCCCAACTAATTACCAGTACTCTGGTAGGTGTTGTTAAAGATGGTACAGGAAAGAAAGCATTTCTTGAAGAAGTGACAATTGCGGGTAAAACAGGTACTGCACAACTTTACAATCCTGAGCTCGGCAGGTATGATTCTCGCCAGCATGTAGCCTCTTTTGTAGGGTATTTCCCTGCTGAAAACCCGCAGTTTACCTTGTTGGTAATGATTCGCCAACCAAAAGGTGTTTATTATGGTGGATTAGTTGCAGCTCCAGCTTTCCGTAAAATGGCCAGTCGCCTGATGAGTATTGCCCATCTACGGCACGAAGGATTTGCGTTGCAGGAGGAAGAGGTTTTCACTGCATCGGGACAAGTTGTTCCGATAGTCGAAAAATTAAAGGTGGAAATAGCAAATAAGATTTTGAAAAATAAAGGTTTCGATGTGGAGTTGGTGGGCAATGGTTCAATTGTGGAGAGTCAGGAAGTGGTTCGAAAAGGCGGAAAAGTTGCTTGTGTGCGATTAATTACAAAGGAAAAATCAACGGATGATTTATTGGTAATGCCGTCTTTGAGAGGACTTACTTTAAAAGAGGCTCTTTCGGTACTTGGAGATTTTCAAATTGTGCCATTGGTGGAGGGGCATGGCATTGTAGTACAACAATCACCTAAGCCAGGAACGCGCATTGATGACAAGAAATTAGTAAAACTGGTCTGTAAACCATCGTGATCGAACTGAAAAAAATTTTGGAAAAATTAGAACCGTTATCGGTAAAAGGTGCGGTGGATCATTACATTCGGGATATTCAATATGATTCCCGCAAAGTCGGGGAAGAGGAGGCTTTTGTGGCCATTAAGGGATTTCGGACTGATGGGCACCAATTCATTGAACAGGCATATCAAAATGGCGCTCGAGTTTTTTTCGTAGAAAAGCCTGTTGATATTGGTGATGCAACCATTATCCAACTTCAGGACACCCGATTGGCATTGGCCCGGATTGCCCGCGTTTTCTTTGGTTATCCAGACCGAAGGTTAAAAATTGTTGGAATCACCGGAACAAATGGCAAAACAACTACCGCCTATTTGCTCAGTTCCATTTTGAAAGAAGCTCATTGGTGTCCGGGGCTCATCAGCACAATAGCCTACTACGATGGAAAAACATTTATTCCTGCGGAACGCACCACGCCGGAATCACTGGATATTTATAGATTGCTCTATCGAATGAAAAATTCAGGATTGAAGAGTGTTGTGATGGAGGTTTCTTCCCACGCATTAAGTCTTCACCGGGTTGAGGAGATTGAATTTAATGTTGGCGTTTTCACTAACTTAGGACGTGATCATTTAGATTTTCATCAAACGATGGAGCAGTATTTTCTGGCAAAACGCCAGCTATTCGAGGGCATGACCGAAAACCAAAAAGCTGTGCTCAATCTGGACGATCCTTACACCTCTCGAATTATTGATGTGACAGAAGCTGAAGTTTTTACCTATTCAAAAAATTTAGCAAAGAGCACAGTTGGATATGTTTCCCATCAAGTACGGCCGGATGGTATGGTTTTAATGTTAAGGATACCGTCAGGGAATCTTATGTTAGAAAGTAATTTAATTGGGGAATTTAATATTTACAATATTATGGCGGCAGTTACTACTGCGCGGGCTTTGGGCGTCCATGATGAATTTATAGCGCGTGGTGTTCGGAATTTAAAGCGAATTCCCGGTCGATGTGAGTATTATCCGTCCCCCGAAGGATTCGGCGTATATCTGGATTACGCGCATACTCCTGATGGGTTGAGAAATGTTCTCAGAGCTGTATGGGAAACTCATCCAAAAAATCTAATCGTTGTTTTTGGAGCTGGTGGAGATCGCGATAAGGGTAAACGTCCTGAAATGGGCAGAGTTGCCGAGGATTTTGCCGACAAAATCATTCTAACAAACGATAATCCCCGTTCTGAAGATCCTGATATGATTATTGAGCAAATTGTGGCCGGTGTTACCGAAAAGGATAAGGTAACGAAAATATCAGGTCGAGAAGAAGCCATTCGTTTTGCCCTGAATATGGCGAAAAAAGGGGATGCGGTATTGATTGCCGGAAAAGGTCATGAAAGGTATCAGGAAATTCAGGGGAAGCGCATTCCCTTTGATGATCATGAAGTGGTTGCCAATTATTTTAAAGAAAAAGGATGGCCAATACCGAGTTTTTTTAATTCAAAGGAGGTATTGTAAAGCATAACGATTATGGAATCTGTTGATTTAACATCTTTTGTACGAACGGCTCGGTCAGTTAAACAAACGATAAATTTACCCGAGAAGTTCAGAATTGAAGGATTATCCATCGATTCACGAACCCTAAAGCAAGGCGATGTTTTTGTGGCTATTCGTGGAGAACGATTCGATGGACATAATTTTATCCCACGAGCAATAGAAGCAGGAGCCAGTGCTATAGTTATTGATGAAATGGGTAATTCCTTAGAAATCCTGCAAAATGTTCCATTGATCGTAACTTTTAATACTGTAGATTTTTTATTGGAATTTGCTGGCTGGTATCGGAAAAAATTTAATATTCCGGTTGTCGGAATAACAGGTTCTACTGGGAAAACCACTGTTAAGGAGATGATTGCGGCAGTATTGGAGGAACGCTTTAAGGTGATGAAAACACAGGGTAATCAAAATAATTTTATCGGAGTGTCGCTCACTTTGCTGAATTTGACGTCATCTACTGAATTAGCGGTAATTGAGATGGGTACCAATCATCCTGGCGAAATTGCTCGTTTGACTTGGGCAGTGAAACCAACCCATGCTGCCATTTCCAACATTGGTCGCGGACATATTGGTTTTTTTAGATCTCTGGAGGCAATTTTCCAGGAGAAAAAATCTCTACCCGACGGTCTTTCGGAGGGCGGCGTATTTTTCAGGAATATTGATGATGAATTCTTGAAGAAATACCACCGTAAGGATATTCAAATTGTTGATTTTGGATTGAATAAAAACGCCAGGTATCGGGCTAATTATCTGGGAGCGGATGAATTTGGACGAGTGCGTTTCCGGGTGAATGACGGTCCGGAAATTTACTTAAAAATTCCAGGTAAACATCATATGATTAATGCACTTTTAGCTGCGGCGGTTGGAAGTGAACTTGGAATTGAACCAGAGCAAATTCGTAATGGACTTGAATCAGTAGAACCACCGGATAAAAGAATGGAATTTTTTAAAAAAGCTGGCGTTTTGTTCATTAATGATTCGTATAACGCAAACCCGGAATCTCTTAAAGCAGCTATTGATTTGCTTTGTGAGATTCCTTTAGAAAATGAAAAAAAACGTTATTTAGTTGTTGGTGATATGCTTGAGTTGGGTGAGTTGAGTGAATCGTTGCACAGGGAGATAGGAAAATATTTGCTGAACTGCCCGGTTGATTTTGTTTTTGGTTACGGTCAATACAGCCGGTTCATTTGTCAAGAAATCGAAGATAGCACTACAAATCGTATTCAAACTCGATGGTTTACAAGGCATGAAGACATTGCGTATGTTTTAGAAAAACAACTAAAGCCGGGAGATATTGTATTGCTAAAGGGTTCACGAGGGATGGCTGTCGAAAATGTTCTGACCCACTTAAATTTGAAAGGATAACGATGTTAGGAGAATTTCTTTTCCAATTCCGAGATGTCTTTTTTGGATTCAATCTTTTCCGTTATATCACAGTGCGGTCGGCTCTGGCGGCTATAACGGCCCTTTTGTTCAGTCTTTTCATCGGACCTATAATCATTCGTCTATTGAAAAAATATCAGATTGGTGAAGAGATCCGCTCCGATGGGCCCAAAACACACTTAAAGAAGGCCGGTACTCCAACAATGGGTGGAATTATTATACTGGCCGGAGTGATCCTGGGTGTGCTATTGTGGGCGAAAATCTCCAATTTTTATATTCAAATTATTTTCATATCGACATTGTGGATGGGTTTGGTTGGATTTTTGGATGATTATCTTAAGTCTGTGAAAAAAATGAAGAAAGGATTGGTGGCTCGATATAAATTAATCGGTCAGATTAGTCTGGGATTATTCGTCGGTTCGATGATTTTCTTTAACCACCATTTTGTGGTTCAGGGATTAAATTCCAATACCAGTTTGCCTTTTTTTAAGAATCTAGAGATTGATTTTGGCTGGTTCTATATTCCGGTGGTCATCCTTGTCATCACCGGGACCTCTAATGCTGTGAATTTAACAGATGGATTGGATGGTTTGGCTACCGGTCTGATAGCCATCGCCATGTTGGCTTTCGCTGGTATTAGTTATGTAACGGGGAACGTTAAATTTAGTGATTACCTTAATATTATTTACTTACCAGGTGCGGGGGAATTGACTGTTTACAGCCTTGCGGTAGTGGGCGCAGCTATGGGCTTTTTATGGTACAATGCTTACCCTGCACAGGTGTTTATGGGTGACACCGGGGCATTAGCCCTTGGCAGTACCCTTGGAACCCTGGCTGTTTTGGTGAAAAAGGAGATTTTTCTAGTTATTATTGGTGGTGTTTTCGTTGCCGAGGCGGCTTCGGTAATTATACAAACGACTTACTTCAAATATACCCGGAAGAAATATGGAAAAGGCCGAAGAATATTTAGGATGGCTCCTCTCCATCACCATCTGGAACTGATGAACATCCATGAATCCAAAGTGGTAACGCGACTATGGATTGTGGGCATTTTATTGGCTTTGTTAACGCTTACAACATTCAAAGTTAGATAAAATTTAAGGAAAAATTTTGACGAAAATTAAAGTTAAGATCAAAACCAAGAGTAAAATCAAGACGAGTGATTAAACGATCGGCATTTGAAGTAAAAAATGATCATCATCCGAATGAGCGAAAACAGCAAGTTGGGGCATTTAAATAGAAAGGGACGATTATTGAAAATTTTGGAATGGCTTGATGTTCTGTTTATCTGAAAGAAAAGAAATTAATGTTCGCCAGCTCAAAGGCGTTAAAGTAGCAGTTTTAGGAGCGGCCCGTAGTGGAATTAGTGTGGCTTCGTTGTTAGCAAGAGCAGGAGCGTCGGTTCTTTTAAGCGATGTTAAGTCTTTAGAAGAGCTGAATTTACCACTATCGAAATTAAATGAACTGGGAGTAGAAATTGAAACTGGTCATCATTCCGAGGCCGTTTTAGAGACTGACTTAATTTGCATCAGTCCGGGATTGCCTTTAACGATTCCAGTTCTCCGTAAAGCTAAAAAGAAAGACATTCCTGTTGTAGGCGAAATTGAAGTTGCTTCCTGGTTTTGTCATTCACCGATTATTGCTATTACTGGTTCTAATGGAAAAACCACAACAACAACCTTGGCTGGCGAGATTTTCCGTCGCTACAATGAAAAAACGGTGGTTGCTGGAAATATCGGGAAACCGTTTTCAGAATATGTGTCCATGACAGCAACGGATGGAATTGCTATTCTGGAGATCAGTAGTTTTCAGTTGGAAACGATTCACACATTTCATCCCAAAATTGCGGTGATTATGAATCTTACCGACAACCATCTGGACCGTTACCCGGATTTTGAATCTTATGCGACAGCCAAGCTGAATATTTTAAAAAATATGACATCGGAGGATGTCCTTATATTCAACGCCGATGACGATCATCTTGTAGGATCTCTGAGGAATATTATTCCGCGAAAGTTGATTTTTAGTCTTTCGCAACATGATCGGGAAGGAGTCTATTGGAGAGATGATAAAATTTTTCTAAGAATAAATGGTGAAGAGAAGCGTATTTCATTGAAAAATTACCATTTAAAAGGCATACATAATCGTTACAATATGATGGTAGCAGCTTTGATTGCATCGCTATTGGACGTTCCTGATAACATCATTGAGGAAACTATTGAGCAGTTTGAAGGGATTGAACATCGCTTAGAAATGGTGCGGGAATATCAGGGAGTGGTTTTTGTGAACGATTCTAAAGCGACAACAGTGGATTCCTTGGCTTGGGCCCTGCAAAGTTTCGATGAAAAAATTGTACTTATTGTTGGTGGTAAAGATAAAGGTGGCGATTTCCGCCGGGTAGTTCCTTTGTTGAAGAAGCACGTGAGAGCAGCTATTCTGATTGGAAAAGCCGCCAATCGCATTCAATCGGTCTGGAATGGGGTGATCCCCCTGTTTCGTGCAGAGAGTTTAAAGGAGGCTGTTGAAAAAGCCTTTAGGCAGGCCCAAAAAGGAGATGTTGTGTTACTTTCGCCGGCCTGTTCAAGCTTCGATATGTTTCGGGATTATGAAGACCGGGGAAGACAATTTAAACAAGCTGTAAGGGAGTTGAATTGAGGATGCAAAATCGGATTGATCAATGGATTTTATTTACCGTGCTGGGGCTTATGGCCTTTGGTCTTATCATGGTGTACAGTTCCAGCGCTTTTTATGCAGATAAATTTCGTCACGACCATTTATATTATTTGAAACGGCAAATACTCTGGGTTTTCTTTGGTATAGTGTTAATGGTTTCTACCTACAAAATTCCCTATAAAATTTTTGAAGGGAAGAGCTGGTTGTTAATTTTCTTAAGCGTTGGATTACTAACTTACCTTTTAGCTAACGGAGGAGGTCGCTGGATACATACCCGTCTGATCAATATTCAGGTGAGTGATATTGCTCGCTTATCTATCATCATTTTTCTGGCTGATTCTTTAAGTCGAAAAGAACAATATTTGAAGAACTTCGGTGAAGGATTTATGCCACACCTTTTTTATATTTTGCTATTAGCTGGTCTCATAGTAGCACAGCCGGATTTCAGTTCAGCAGCCATGCTTGTCCTTATTGGGGTGTTGATAATGTTTATTTCGCCCATTCCATTTCGATACTTTGCTTTGAGTTTCATTGTGGTTGCACCCGTTGCTATTCTGATTGTAACGCTGACTTCTTATCAGTGGGACCGGATCGAAGCATTTTTGCATCCTGAGAATGATGTTTTAGGCAAGGGATATCAGATTATCCAATCGTTAATCAGTCTGGGAGCCGGAGGGATTACCGGTGTGGGATTTGCGAAGGGCAGCCAGAAGCTTTTCTTTTTACCTGAAGCCCATACCGATTTTATTTTTTCTATTATTGGAGAAGAATGGGGTTTGATTGGAACATTTTTTGTTGTGAGCCTATTTTTTATCTTATTCTGGCGGGGAATCTATCTGGCTCACCGGGCACGGGATCAGTTCAGCCGCTATCTGGCATTTGGTTTAACCATGAATCTGGTGGTTTATGCGCTTATTAATATGATGGTTGCAGCGCATCTTGTACCACCTACCGGGTTACCTTTGCCTTTTATCAGTTATGGAGGCAGTTCGATGTTGATCTCCAGTATTTCGGCTGGTTTGTTATTAAATATTTCTGCAAGAACATGTTCGGAAGTTCAAGAAAATAGTTACCAATTTGCTCATCGAGCGCAAAGAAACCTTGAGAATCGGAAATTGAGTTTTGTTCGATGAATCAGGTAAAAGGTAAGATATTGATAGCAGGTGGTGGTACGGGCGGACACGTATATCCAGCGCTGGCGACTATTGAAACGCTGAAAGAAAAAGGAGAATTTGATTTTTTATATGTTGGTGGATATCAAGGTCTGGAAAATACAATTGTCCCAAAAAGTGGGATCCCTTTTCAGCGAATTTGGATTTCTGGATTTCAACGATATTTTACATGGAAAAATATCATGTTTCCTTTTAAACTTTTGGTTAGTCTGATGCAAAGTTGGAAAATAATTAAAAAATTTAATCCTGATGTGGTTGTAGGAACGGGTGGATATGTGAGTGGCCCAGTGGTTTATCTGGCATCCAGGATGGGAATTCCAACCTTGATAGAAGAGCAGGATAGTTATCCGGGAGTTACAACCAGAATTCTCTCGAAATATGCTGATATTATTTGTATTCCGCATCAGTCTGTTAACAGGCATTTATCCCGAGCTAAAGGCAGGGTTGTGGTGACGGGTAATCCTGTAAGAAGTTCTTTGAAATTGGTGGAAAGAGAACGGGCTATTCAATATTGGGGATTGGAAAAAGATCGACCTGTGATTTTTGTTTTTGGTGGTAGTCTGGGAGCGCAGGCTATCAATAGGGCGATAGCGGAGATAGCTCATGAAATCATAAGAAAATGGAATGTCCAATTTCTCTGGCAGGTCGGGAGAGGGAATTTCCCGGAAATTCAACAGTGGCCGGTTGCTAAAGAACCCGGTGTTCATATTCTATCTTATATAGATGATATGTCCGTGGCCTACTCTGTGGCGGACTTAATTATTAGCAGGGCTGGGGCGATTACACTGGCCGAACTGGCATTGGTTCAAAAGCCCTGCATTCTTGTGCCTTATCCATACGCTGCGGCGGGGCACCAGGAACATAATGCTCGTGCCATGCAGGAGGTGGGTAGCGCTATTATGGTTAAAGAAGGTGAAGGATTTCCTCAAGCATTAAAAGCAAAAATTGACCGGATTATGGCCGATGTGAAGTTGCAAAAACGGATGAAAGAAAGCTGGCAAAGGATTGCTAGACCAAATGCGGCGGAGGAGATTGCTGAAAAGGTATTGGAATTGATCAATACGAACTACAATTATTCTAATTGAATTGAGAAGACCGCATGAGGGTAATTCATCCCTCGATTTCCCGGTTTGAGTTTTTTTGATGGGATTAAATTTTGTTAAAAATTTATTTGAGCTGTAAGGATGTTTTTGAAAGAGGATAGATGCAGATATGCGTTTAGGGAAGATTAAAAATATTCATTTTGTCGGCATTGGTGGAATCGGTATGAGCGGTATCGCCGAAGTTTTATTAAATCTTGGGTATACTGTTACTGGTTCGGATCGGGTTTTAAGTGATGTTACGGAACATCTCACACAGATTGGTGCACATATTGTTCAGGGGCATTCACCGAAAAATGTAAAAGATGCTGACGTCTTAGTTTATTCATCCGCAGTTACCCTGGACAATCCTGAAGTGCAAGAAGCTCTTCGCCGAAAAATCCCTGTGATAAAACGCGCTGAAATGTTAGCCGAACTGATGCGCTTGAAATTTGGGATTGCTATTGCCGGAACTCATGGTAAAACCACCACAACCTCGCTGGTAGGTGCTGTGTTGACTGAGGGTGGATTGGATCCCACACTGATCATTGGAGGAAAAGTGCGATCTCTGAAAACCAATGCGAAATTGGGTGATAGCGAATTCATGGTGGCTGAGGCGGATGAATTTGATAAATCGTTTTTGAAACTCATCCCAACAATTGCGGTCATAACGAATATCGAACCAGATCATCTGGATTGTTATGAAAACTTAGAAGATTTAAAACACTCCTTTGCTTCATTTGCCAATAAAGTTCCTTTTTATGGCCGGGTTATTGTTTGTTTGGATAATCCGGGTGTCCAGGAAATCTTAAGTCGGATTCAGCGCAGTATTACTACTTATGGGTTAACCAAACAAGCAGATATCCAGGCCAGTGCAATTGAGCATCAGGAGGGTGGAGTTTCCTTCGATGTGAGTTATATGAATTACAAACTGGGACGCATTCAGTTGAAGATTCCCGGCGAACATAATGTATTGAACGCCCTGGCATCCATCGGAGTGGGGCTGGAATTGGATATCCCATTCGAGAGAATTAAAAAAGGATTGGAAAAATTCAGTGGTGTAAATCGTCGCTTTGAAATCAAAGGTATTTACAGTGACATTATGGTCGTGGATGATTATGCTCATCATCCCACCGAAATTGCAGTGACTTTGCAGGGAGCGCGAAGCGGATGGCCGCAGCGGCGGATTGTAGCCATTTTTCAGCCTCATCTCTACTCCCGTACAAGGGATTTTTACCGGGAATTTGCAAGGGCCTTTTTTCAGGTGGATGTTTTAATTGTCACGGATGTTTACCCGGCGCGCGAAGAACCGATCCCGGGAATTTCGGGTGAACTTATTGCAAAAACGGCCCAGGAGTTAGGGCACCGCGAAGTTCATTATGTAGAAGATAAAACAAAAGTGGCAAAATTCGTTGTTAATCTTCTTGAACCGGGAGACATAGTAATAACCATTGGTGCCGGTGATATCTGGAAGGTAGGCGAGGAACTGATTGGACTTTTGGATAAATCTGAGTAAGTGAAAACTTTTGAATGTAAATAGATGTCAAAGACACAGGAACATATAATATTGAAGAAAGATCGTTTACAGGAATTTATTGAAGATCTTTCCCATTTATTTCCAGAGCAGGTGGAATTGGATGTGCCGTTGGCGCCTTTAACAACCTATCAGGTTGGGGGTCCGGCTAAAGCCCTTGTTTACCCGAAAAGTCGGGAGGTCCTCCAGCAAGTACTGAAGAGGTGTCATCAGGAAAATATTCCAATTTTCATTCTCGGAGGTGGTTCAAATATACTGGTTCACGACGATGGTCTGGATGCTGTGGTCATTAGTTTGCAAAAGTGTTGTGCAGAATTATTTCGTCGGGATCAGCAGGTATATGCTGGTGCTGGTGTAATGGTGTCTGAATTAGTGGAATATTGTGAGGCGAATGATCTGGCGGGGCTGGAATTTATGTCCGGCATTCCAGGGACTGTGGGGGGAGCTTTACGGATGAATGCGGGTGCTTTTGTGGGCGAAATTGGTGACCGTGTTATTACAATTGAAGCGTTATTAACAGATGGTGAGTTTGTAGAAATTCCAGGTTTGCAGGCCGGATTTGGTTATCGCCGGGCGGACCATTTAACAGATAAGATTTTATTAGGTTGCTGGCTGCGATTATTTCCGGGCACTCGCTCTGAACTGGAGAGCGCTCGACTGGATTATTTGAAACGAAGATCCGCAAAACAACCTCTGGAATATGGGTCATGCGGCAGCGTCTTTAAACGACCTCCGGGTAATTATGCAGGAACTCTGATCGAAAAAGCCGGCTGTAAAGGACTGTCAGTCGGTGGAGCAATGGTTTCTCCAAAACATGCAAATTTTATTATTAACTACAATCATGCTACAGCCAGGGATATTTACCAGCTCATTCAAAAGGTTCAAAGAGAAGTTTATAAAAAGTTTGGAACCTGGCTGGAATTAGAAGTCAAATTAATCGGTTTCTCTGACGATGAAAAAGAAAAGGTCGCTCAACCGCGGGAATAGGCAGTACCAGTTGGTTAGAAGGAATAAGAAGGAAAGGGCTCCTTTTCCTTCGCCAACTTTCATTCTGGCTACCATTGTATGCATAATTGTTGGATACGGATTTTACCGGTTTGGGCACTATATGGTTACTGAATCAGATATGTTTAAATTGAAAAGTATTCAAGTGGTTGGAAATAAATACATTGAAAAAAAAGAGATCTTGAAATTGGCTGATTTAAAGACCGGTATTCGCCTTTTTCAAATTAATCCGGATAGTATTACAAAACGTATTTTACAAAACCCTTATTTTGAGGGCGCCAGTGTAAGTCGATCTCTTCCTTCGACGCTGGTGATTGCTGTGCAAGAACGTCAGCCGGTAGCTTATCTGGTTGATGTTCGTGTTTACATGGTAGACCGAACGGGGATCATTCTCCGTAAAAAACCAGGTATGTCGCTGGCGAATTATCCTTTAATTACCGGTCTTTCTGTCAGAGAACTTTTACAGGATCGAAAGCCTCTGAAAGATGCTTTGAAGCTTTTATCACGTATTCAAGAAGTAGATTCACAGATTTTGGATTTTGTTTCTGAAGTCCATATTGACAGGAAAAAAGCACCCTGTCTGTATTTAATTCGCGGTGGTGCGCTGGTTGAATTGGGATTTGAAAACACCTATAGAAAGATTTTCCTGTTGAGTGAGTTTTTCAAGAAATCTCCCATCCTCAACCAGCTTGATCAGATAAAAAAAATTGATCTGACTTTTTCAGATCGAATCGTGGTAACAAGGAAAAGTTAGGATCGTGATATGGAAACAAGAATTATTACCGGACTTGATATTGGAACAACCAAAGTGTGTTCTGTGATTGTAAAACAGGATGCAGATGGCCAGCTTAACGTGGTGGGTATTGGCAGTTCTCCTTCTTATGGATTGCGTAAAGGTGTGGTTGTGAATATTGATCAAACGGTTCAATCGATTAAACGGGCCATTGGCGAGGCGGAAACCATGGCCGGAGTAAAAGTTGATAGTGTTTACGTGGGAATCGCCGGTGACCATATTCGCAGTTTGAATAGTAAGGGAGTTGTAGGTGTAGCTCGGGACGATCACGAAATTACCCAAGAAGATGTAGATCGAGCTATTAATGCGGCAAAGGCGCTGGCGTTGCCCATCGATCGTGAAATCATTCATGTCATTCCACAGGAATTCATTGTTGACGATCAGGATGGAATACGCGATCCGATAGGTTTATCGGGTGTCCGCTTGGAAGTTGAAGTGCACGTGGTTACGGCTGCGGTAACCTCGGCTCAGAATATCGTGAAAAGCGTAGAACGGGCCGGATTTCGGGTTGATGAGATCGTCCTGGAACCTCTGGCCAGCAGTTTGGCGGTTTTGGATGACGATGAGCGAAATCTGGGTGTTGTTCTGGTAGATCTGGGTGGCGGAACAACTGACATTGCCATGTTTTTTGAAGGCCACATTCGCCACACTTCAGTAGTTGCACTGGGTGGCCAGCATGTAACTAATGATATCGCTATTGGACTCCGTACACCGCCAGAACAAGCAGAGACTATAAAGATCGACCACGGATGTGCTTTTTCTGATTTGATTAAAAAGAATGAAACGCTTACAGTTCCTGGTGTGGGAGGCCGCGCCCCACGCATCATTTCACGCTCTGTCCTGATCGACATTATTCAACCGCGGATGGAAGAAATTTTAACCCTGGCCTATCAGGAAATGGAAAAATCCGATTTAATGAATTTGATGGCTGCTGGAGCCGTGATAACCGGTGGTGGCGCTATATTGCCAGGCACAGTGGAATTGGCTGAGGAAATTTGGGGAATTCCTGTCAAATTAGGTGTGCCGAAATATTTGGGTGGATTAACAGAATCGGTGCGCAGTCCCGTCTACGCTACGGCAGTGGGTCTTACCCTTTATGGCCATCGCTATCAGGATGAAATATCTTTTCAGCGGCGAAAAAGTGATACTTTGTGGGAAGATGTCCGGGAAGGTATAACAAACTTTTTCAAGAAGTTTTTTTAGTTAAGTCAATTGATATAAATTAAAAATAAATTCAAAAAATGAGGAGGTTAGTATGAGCGAAGATAGTTTCCCGATGAATATTTTATTAGATGAGAATTTTGAGCAGCGTGCGATGATGAAAGTGGTTGGAGTTGGGGGCGCTGGCGGGAATGCCATAAATACTATGGTAGAAGCACAATTAAAGGGAGTAGATTTTATAGCTATCAACACCGATGCACAGGCTTTAGAGCAAAACAAAGCGGCAAGACGAATTCAAATTGGAAAAAGGCTCACCCACGGTCTGGGTGCTGGAGCAAATCCTGAGATTGGGCGCCGGGCCATTGAAGAAGACAAAACCGATGTGGAAGAAGCGCTGGCCGATGCAGACATGGTTTTCATCACCGCTGGTATGGGCGGCGGCACGGGAACAGGAGCAGCTCCTATCGTAGCGGAGATTGCCAAAACCAATGGTGCCTTAACAGTCGGTATTGTTACTAAACCGTTCCAGTTCGAAGGTATGAAGCGCATGCAGCGTGCCGAAGAGGGTATTGAAGAATTGCGGAAATATGTGGATACTCTTATTGTTATTCCTAACCAGCGTCTTTTTGCGGTAGTGGATAAGTCTACCCCGCTGTTGGATGCCTTTAAAGTGGCAGATGAAGTATTACTGCATGCCACCAAGGGTATTTCTGATCTGATTGCTATTCCTGGCTTAATCAACCTGGATTTTGCTGATGTTCGTACTGTGATGGCGGATATGGGTCATGCTTTGATGGGAACCGGTTTTGCCAGTGGCGAAGGGAAAGCAGCACAAGCAGCTCAGCAGGCCATTAGTAGCCCCTTGCTGGAGGGTGTGACCATCCGTGGCGCTCAGGGTGTGCTGGTTAATATTACCGGTGGCCCGCAAATGACCCTCCACGAGATTAGCGAAGCCACCTCTATTATTTATGAGGAAGCCGGTGATAAGGCCAATATTATTTTTGGCGCAGTTATTGATGAAAGTTTGCAAGACTCGATATTTGTGACGGTTATTGCAACTGGATTTGATGTTGATGGAAGGTCTGCCACTTATGAACGAAAAAAGCAGAAAGTGGATAAAACCAATTTGGATCTACCAACATATTTGAGAGAAAAAGATAAACCCAAAACTGTAAAACGTCCTATTAAAATGAATCGTATGAACCAAAAGGATTCAGACTCTGAACTGAAATTGCCATTGGATGATATAGATATTCCTACATTTTTGCGTAAACAGATTGATTAATTCAAATTGATTAATTCAATATAAGAAAAAAAGGCCGCCGAAAAAATTGGGTGGCCTTCTTGTAAAGATAAATTAAATCGTTCTAAAAACCTAAACATCGATCGTTTTGATCTTTCAGAGGTTCATACCCTTGAACGATCATAGAAAATTTCTGCTTATATTTCTATATTCTTTGCATTAGTAGAAGATGGTATAGTTGGCCATCTGGTTATCAGATATACG
>CAYLYM010000043.1:0-6821 GCA_964387645.1 uncultured Calditrichaceae bacterium
GCCGGGTTTGGTGCTGAACCGGGTAAAGTTATTAACGGAGCACTTCAGAAAAAACAGTGGGCACCTTATCCAACATTAGATAAAAAAGTAGTACTTGACGGTCAGGTGATGACCGAGCATTATTTGACTGATTTTGGTTATCCAGATTATGTAAATTCAAATGTTAAAAATATTACTCAGGTGGCTCATAAAGCTTTTGAAGCATATTTAGGAACTGAATTAGAATATAGTAACGAAATTGCAAAGAATCCGATGCGACCTGAAGAGAATCCGAAGGATGGTGTTTATTCTATGCCTGTACCACCCCCTGCTCCTGTATTTGTCGTGAAAAATACTGCAACGGGAGATGTAAAGATTACCTGGACACGTGCAGCTGAAGAGTTTAATCATCCTAATCTTACTGGTTCCCCAAGTGTATATAAAATTTACAGGAGTATTTCTTATATAGGCCCCTGGAAATTAATAGGTACTATAAATGTAGGTGATGTAAATGCTGATGGAATATACGAATTTAGCGATAACGATCCTGAATTTAAAGTTGGTTCAACAGGTTACTATGCAGTTACTTCAGTAGATGCCGATGGTAATGAGAGCGGTAAATCTAATATTGTTAAACATGTTAAGAATGTAGGGGCAGTTGAAAAACTTGGGAAAGTTTATGTTGCTCCCAATCCATTTTATATGAAATCTGGATTTAGTGGAACAGGTGAAGAAGATATGATTGGTTTTTACGGCTTGCCTGAAAAATGTACTATTAAAATATATTCATTTGCGGGACAACTTGTAAGAGTAATAGAACATGACGATCCTACTTATAATACAACGTGGATGCAAGTAACCAGAAACCAGCAAGAAATAGCCTCAGGAGTTTATTTTTATGTTGTAACAACTCCTGATGGAGAAAAAGCAACTGGAAAATTTGTTATTATTAAATAAAACAATAGATGTTTCTCTTTTATGGAGGAGATCATGAAAGTGAAAATATTAATATTCTGTGTATTACCAATTTTACTTATCGGTTTAGTATCAACAGGCTTTGGGCAGGAGAAGGTAGGTACCACTTCTTTTCAATTTTTAAAGGTTAACCCTGATGCACGAGCAACAGCTATGGGCGAGGCTGGTGTTGCGATTGGGAATAATTCATCAGCATTATTTTCTAATCCTGCTGGGATCGCTCATATAAAAGGATTTGATGCTGGAATTTCTTACATTGATTGGTTTATGGATTCGTATATTTCGGCTTTTACAGCTGCATACAATATGTCTTATTTAGGATCCATAGGATTAATGGGTATTTATACCAGTGTTGGTGATATCGAAGTAACACGCGTGGATAGATTAGGTTTCGTTGGGGAAACTTATAATCCAGGTTTAACAGGGGAGACAATTTCTCCCTATTTCTTTGCTTTGGGTGTGGCTTACGGTCGGTCAATTACAGATAAATTTTCTTTTGGAATCACAGCCAAATATGTGACAGAAGATTTAGGATTAGAAAAAACAGCAAATATGTTGTTTGATGGTGGGTTAATTTATGATACAGGTTTTCGAACACTTAAATTGGCTGCAGTTGTAAGACACTTCGGTCCTGATATTAAGTTTGTTGAAAAAGCATTTCCACCACCTCAAACTTTTGATATAGGTATTTCAGCTTATATTTTAGGTCCGAATAATCCAATGGTTGTGAACTCGGAAAACCAGAAGTTGCTTGTTTCATTTGATTTAACTCATCCGCGAGATTATGCCCAACAATACAATGCTGGTATTGAATATTCTTTCAACGATCTTATCTTCTTGAGAGGAGGATACAAAATAAACTACGATGAAGAAGGGCTTACACTGGGTTTTGGAATTAACTTGAAACGTCTGATTATTGATTATTCTTATAATGATTATGGAGATTTTATTAGCTCTGTTCATCGGTTTACCATTCGTTTCTCAGGAATTGATTAAATTTATATTCAGATTTAAGGAGGGTAAAAAGTATGTTACAAATAAAATTCCTTGTCAATATATGTAAAAAAATTATTTTAATGTTTGTTATAGTATTTCTCCCTGTTTGCGTATTTGCTCAACACAATGGAGATAATATTGGATTTCAGGGTTTATCTAATAAGGCTGATATTGGTGTTAAAGCTACTGGAATGGGTGGCGCATTCACATCAATGACCGGTGATTTAGATGCTCTGTTTTATAATCCAGCAGGATTAACAGGAATAAAAAAAATACAGATTTCAATTTCTGGTAAATATTCAACAAACTTATGGAGAGAAAATCAGGTTTGGATACCTTGCCAATATTTTCACTCCGGTGTGTTTATTTTAAACGGGATGATAAAACCTGATCCTTCAAAAGATGGAATTTGGGCTGATACACTTTATTATTTTGATCCTGATAAGTTTGTTTATCCTAAAGGAGGCAATGAATATAGTGAAGAAAACGCCGATTGGCAGTATGAAAATGAGACTGAAAATATTCCATTTAACCATGTTTCTGCAGCTTTACCTATTGGGAGTAGATTAGTCCTGGCAGCCTCATATAATAATTTATTTAGTGTTTTTGATTATGATAGAAATGATACTTTCCTGGATCCCCATTTTGGTCGTCGTGCAGATCCACGAGTTCAGGCTGCCTATAATGATACTTTACATATGGATTGGTTTAAATACATTCGAGAAAGAACAGGCGATATTCATAATATCACTGGAGCTGTTTCTTTTAAATTATCTAAAAATATTAGTTTAGGTGTTGGTATTAATAGTTTTTCCGGAAAAACAAATGATATATTAACCTTAAATCAGAAAGGATCTTTTGATATTGTTTTTAATAAGAAAGATAAGTACCGATTTTTCCACAAGGATTCAATTAAAAATATTGCGGGAACTTCAGAATTCAGTGGAACATCTTTTAATGCTGGTGCAATTTTAAGTTTTGATCATTTTAGCCTGGGATTTGATTTGAAACTACCATATAAGTTAAAAAGAGAGTGGGATTACACGATCAAACTTATCAATCCAGATGTAGCTGCTACAAAATTATCTGGAACAGAAGAAGTTGAATTACCACTTTGTTATACTTTCGGAATAAGTATTAAACCTATTAAAAATGTTCTTCTTGCATTTGATTTTGAAAGAAATCTTTATCATGACGCAGAATTTAAATTTTCTGATGAAAATTTACCCTATTTTACTAAAGATGAGCTTCCAAATTACACCTGGTCCGATCAAACAATTTATAAAGTAGGGGCAGAATATAATATTTTTAAAGGGCTTTCTCTTTTATTCGGATATAAGAATGTTCCACAGGCATTTATTCCACAAGGTGCTCCATATAGAGAGCAGGGACCCTCAGCAAAAAGTATTTCTACTGGTGTAAGCTTAAAAACGGAATTAGGTCGTCTGGATATTGCATATAAGCGTCAGATTTTAAAATATTATGATATATATGAAAATAACGTAAATTATGCTTACGAAAGGCATAACCAATTATTATTTGGGTACACTTTTGTTTTTTAAGTCAAAATTTGTTTAAATAATTTTTTTGTATTTGATTCTCAAAAGTATGAGTAGTAGAAGGTGCTCCAAATTGAAATATTATAGATATAGAAGGAGCACCTTCAAATAAAAAGATCAAACCTAACATCTCAAACAGCAAGTATAGTTATAGATTTATTAAACTATAAAAACGAAAAAGTTAAGTTTTAACCATTTTTGTTTAATATTACTTTTATCAGAAAAAGCAGATCATAGACTGAAGTATGCATGGTCATAATAGGATGGCAAAAAAATTGTTGGTAAACGACCAATTTAAAGTTTTAAAATTATTGATTAAGATTTTTAAGAGGGATTGAAAATATTGCAGATTTTTATTGCTTGAACAATTTCTTTAAAGATATTGGATTAAAGTTTTAAATTGTTTTAATATATTTTAATTTGAGTGTTTATTCCCTCATAATACATTTCCAGTTTCTACCTGGATAAAATAAATAACAATTGTTGAAGTTAGGAGGTATATCAATTAATGTATGATTTATTATTTATTCTTGTGGGACTTGGGGTAGGAATTTATGCAACACTGATCGGTGCTGGTGGAGGTTTTATATTAATGCCCTTACTTATTTTATTATATCCTGATCAAAATCCAGAGTTTTTAACAAGTATTTCTTTAGTTGTGGTTTTCTTTAATGCATTATCTGGTTCGATTGCTTATTTTAGAATGAAAAGGATTGATTTTAAATCAGGCTTACTTTTTGCTCCTGCTACTATACCAGGAGCAATAATAGGAGCATTGGCAACTTCTTATTTTCCGCGACAAGTGTTTGATGCAGTTTTTGGAACTTTATTAACTTTTGCATCTATCTTCTTGATTATTCGTCCTCTTAAAGATCAGCCGAATAATTTTAAAAATTCGTCTTTTTCAGTATCAAGAACTATTTTAGAAGCCAATGGTAAAAAACACTCTTATTCATTTAATCCATTTATTGGAATAGGTCTCAGTTTTTTAGTTGGATTTTTTTCAAGCCTTATGGGGATAGGTGGAGGAATAATTCATGTTCCCATTCTTGTTTATTTATTAAATTTTCCTGTACATATTGCAACAGCAACCTCACAATTTATCCTTCTTATTATAGCTTTTGTAGGTACACTAACTCATATTGCTGCCGGAACATTTGTTCATGACATTACCCAAATAATTTTTGTATCACTTGGTGTTATTTTCGGAGCTCAATTAGGGGCTAAAATTTCAAATCGTATTCATGCTAATTGGATTATTCGTATTCTTGCACTTACTCTTGGATTTGTAGGTTTAAGAATTTTATTTGGAGCTTTATAAGAAGGAGATTTCACTTTTAAATAGTTATATTTTGAATTAATCATAACTTAAATTTTTCAAGAAAATCCAAAAATTTATAAATATAATAGAGAAAGTTTTTTTCATTTGATTTGTCATAATATTATAAAAAAGTTAATTAATGATTGAGATATTTTTTGAAAATTGTAAAAAGTAGGGTATATTTTATGAAAAACTTAAACAGACGTCAGTTTCTTAGACAATTTTCTACAACGTCAGTTGGCACTTTTTTAAGCGTGCCATTTTTGCCAAAATTTTTTCAATCGGGTTCTAAAATAAATAAAAAGCCTAACATTATTTTTATCATGGCTGATGATTGTAGCCGCGATTGGTTGGGTTGTTACGGTAGTAAAGAGAACGTAACACCAAATTTGGACAAATTAGCAGAAGAAGGTATTCGATTCGAAACATTCTGGGTAACACCACTTTGCACTCCTACGCGAAATATGTTACTAACTGGAAGATATCCATTTCGAACTGGTTGGATAGCACATTACGATACCCCCCGCTGGGGTGGTCAATTTTTTGACTGGAATAGAGAAATAACTTTTGCGAGAGTTCTTAAACAAGCAGGATATTCAACTGCAATTGGTGGAAAATGGCAAATAAATGATTTTCGAGTACATCCTGATGCTTTAAAAAGACATGGTTTTGATGAACATTGTATCTGGAGTGGCTTTGAGTCTGGTAATTCACCCAGTGAGAAACGTTATTGGGATGCTTACCTTATTACAAATGGTGTCCGTAAAATACATAAGGGTGAATACGGCCCTGATGTGGTAAACGAGTTTTTGTTGGATTTTATAAAACGACATAAAAATGGGCCTTTTTTAGTATATTATCCCATGATTCTGACTCATGGACCTTATGAGCCCACTCCATTTAATAAAAACAGTATAAAAGATTCATCTGATAAAAAAGAATTATATAGCGGAATGGTTCAGTATGCAGATTATTTAATTGGTCGATTGGTAGAAGAATTAGATAATTTGGGAATACGAGAAAATACGGTTATTTTTTATACTGGTGATAATGGAAGTAGTACTGGTGGTAAGGCATGGGGAGAAGAGAGATTGAATAAAGGAAAAGGAAAAAGAGCAGATATTGGAGTTCATACACCATTAATTGTGAATTGGCCTGGAACAATTAGACCTGGACAAGTAACAGATGAACTTTCTGATATAAGCGATATGCTGCCTACTTTTGCTGAATTAGCAGGTGCTTCTTTGCCCAGGAATGTTAAAATTGATGGACAATCCATAGTATCTATTCTCTTAGGGCAAGAAGGGCCTCGCCGAAAATGGATATTTTCCCAGCTTGGTAAGGAACGATTAATACGGGATAAGAGATATATTTTACATTCAGATGGGCGATTTTATGATTTAAAAACCGATCCCTATGAAAAAAATAATCTGGCAAATAGCAAAGATCCAGAGATAATTAAGGCAAAAATTAAATTAAAAAAAGTATTAAATTCATTCCCACCCGATAAAAAATTAACTGGTTTTCCACCTTCTTATGAAGAACTTGGGAAAGTTCCTGATTTACCTCCAGGCAGTGGAAAGTGGAAAAAATTCAAAGTGACAAAGGTTAAGAATAAAAATCGTGCAAGCAAACAGTGATTAAATGAAAGTAATAGAATAAGTGAGTGAGTAATAAGAAATTGGAGAATGAAAATTGAAACGCCGCGAGTTTTTAAAAAAGGTACAATGACTCTAATAACTTTAAGTTTTTTTCCTTTTTTGATCTGGGAAGAAAATCGAGAAAAAAAGGCGTTGCCAAATGTACTTATTAATTATACATACTGACAACAAAGTCTATGGACATTAGGAGTTTATAGAGGTAATTTGATCAGCACACCTAATATCGACTCAATTGGGAGAGAAGGTGCTATATTACAAAACTTTTTTACCAATTCGCCACTTTGTACACCTTCACGTGGATGATTGCTTTCGGGCAGATATCCTTATTCA
>CAYLYM010000043.1:6921-9612 GCA_964387645.1 uncultured Calditrichaceae bacterium
TTAAATATATTTTAAAACAGAATAAAGATAACAAGGATAGGCTGCTTTTAATTATTAATTATACTGGCAAATCTATCTTCTTTTTTATTTTTTGTTAAGAAATATTTTATACATGTTTCATGGATTATTCACTTAAAACAGATGATTTTAGTGAATGTGATTAAATCTAAAAAAATTAATAAAAGAACTTTTTTGCTCAAGATACGAATTTTTAGTACATTTTACATAATATTATGAAAATTTTGATCTTATTAAATAATGCAGATAAAGTTTAACATATATTTTGTTCAAATCTTCATTCTTTTCATATATTTGTTGTTGAATTCTAATGCATTACCACAGTCTACTACAGATATTTTAGATTCCCTTGTAATTGTCGGTGATTCTTTATATAAAGTTGGTAACTTTTCAGAAGCGGAAAAGATATATAAAAATTTACTAAAATGGAATGATAATTTAGTTCAAGCGAATTTAGGTCTTGGAAGGATTGCTTTTGAGCAAAAAAAATGGAGAAGTGCAGCTAAATACTTTGACAAAGTACTGAAACAATGTCCAGAAAATATTGAAGCGCTTTATTATCAGGGAATTTGTTTGAGAGAGTCAGGAAAGTTTAAAGCATCTTTACTGCGTAGCAGGGAATGGAATCGAGCAGAAAGATATTTTGAACAAGCCATTGCTCTTGATTCTCTTTACAGAGATGTATTTTATCAATTTGCTTTACTTAAAAAATATAGAGGAAAGTATACTGAAGCAATACAGCTCGGTCATACACAAATTTGTTTAAAGCCCGACTTAATTGATGCGCTATTTGGATTATTTAAAATTTATCAGTCTTTCATCCGCCATAAAAAAGAAGAGGAGGTAATAGGATGGTTATCGAAACAGAAATGGGATTTTTCTCGCTTTTTTATTGCTGAAAAATTGCGAAGAGAAGGAAAATTAAAAGAAGCAGATTCTTTATTGAAAATATTAATTAATGTAAAAACCATCCTTCCCAAACAACCGCTTTATCTTGCCAGAGTAAAGATATTTTACCAGAGCCAGCAACCAGATAGCGCTGAATACTATTACTGGAAAGCGGTAGAAGAAATTAAAGGAAAACTTGATGCAGTTTTTATTTTTGATGAATTGAAATATATTATTAATGATAGAGAACTGCGGAATTATCGATCCCTCCGTTCTACTTTACAGTTGAAAAACTTTTTCCACACTTTTTGGTTGAAAAGAAATCCTTTTCCTGCCGAACATTTAAATATTCGATTGAAAGAACATTATGAACGTTTACTTTATGCAGAAAAGTATTTTGAATATGATGGTTTCAGAACATGGTTTAATAATCCGGATAAATTGAACTACTTAAAGTACCCTGAATCTTATGATTTAAACAATGAATTTAATGATATGGGATTGATTTATATTCGACATGGAGAACCAGATGATAAAGTGATAACAACGGGAGAATATGTTCCTATCAACGAATCGTGGTTGTATTATAAATCATCAAGTACTCCTCGGATGATTTTTCATTTTGTAAAAGAAAACACAGCTCAGAATAATTGGCGTTTTTCCCCAATTATTCGTAACGCAAAATTTTTATCAGATCGCTTCCATTTCGGGCCAGATTATTACGATTATTACAATAGCGATCCACTTGAACGTATGTTTATCGAGCAGGAAATACGAAAAAATAGTAAGAAATCTGTAAAAATTGGGCTTTCCACTGATCAGTACAAATGGGACGAAACGGTTAAACAATTGAATTTAGTTTTCGATGTGGTCACATTTCGAGATAAAAATAAAAATGCTGAAGTTATTGTTTATTTTGCAGTGCCAACAAATCAATTTGAAACTGATATTAAGGATACAGCACAAATTTTAACTCTTAAAGGAGGTATTGCTGTATTTGATTTAAAATGGCGAGATGTTTTTGTTCAACAAAATATATTTAAATTAACGCAACCCGAAAATACTGAAGGCGTTTTAATTGATTTGTTTAAATTTTCTGTTCCTCCTGATTCTTATCGTTTTACCTTTTATCTTAAATCAGATCAATCGAACTTATTAGCTAATTATAGATTTAATCGAAAGATTGAGAACTATAATAATGTTAGTTTATCTATTAGTGATATTTTATTGGCTTTTTTAATTAGACCAGCAACCGATAGCAGCCGATTTGTAAAAAGTGATTTGTTTATTATTCCTAATCCTGGGAAACAATTTTTATTGAAATTACCTCTATACGTTTATTTTGAGATATATAATCTTGCTAAAAACCGGAATAAAACTACATCATATACCGTAGAATATAGACTGAATTTATTAAAAGGAACATCCAAGGGAATTTTTCATTTACTTAAAGGATTCTTTAAAAAGTCTAAATCATCTGTTTCTATAATATCAGAGAGGGAAGGGTATAAATCTTCTACATCAGAATTTATTGTAATTGATGCCAGTAAACTTGAACCTGGATTGTATGAATTATCTGTGAATGTCACAGATAATATTTCTAGCTTATCTGCTCAAAAAACTGTAGAATTAATTTTAAGATAAATAAGATTTAATTTTATTTATAGAAATTTTGTTGTACTTTTTATTCTTCTAGTTTGCTTCATCATTATAGTCTACGTACAAAAAGTATAAATTATTGAAATATCTGGATAATCAAGGTAAAGTGATTGTGTCTGATTGGTT
>CAYLYM010000043.1:9712-27884 GCA_964387645.1 uncultured Calditrichaceae bacterium
GGCTATATTTCAATATTTAAAATAGTGAGAAAAAGTTAGTTGAAGAAATGAAGCCGATAGGTATTGATTAAGCCAATTTGCCAGTTCATGTTTAAGGAGGATGATGGTAAAATGGAGATAATAAAAAGCGAAAAAAGAAATCTAAAAAATCAAAAAGAAACAAGTAAAAATTATTTTGTTATGAGGGAAGGCATTTTAATTATTTTATTAATTTTCATAATATTATATTTAACAAACCTTTTTGCCTCATCTATTAATGATGATAAACTGCAATGGTGGAGAGAAGCACGTTTTGGAATGTTTATTCATTGGGGAATTTATTCTGTTTTAGGTGGTGAATGGAAAGGTAAAGATTATGGAAAAGAAATGGGTGGACCTAGTGCAGAATGGATTATGCGCAGTGCAAAAATTCCAATAGAAGAATACAAGTTGCTTGCAAAAGAATTTAACCCAGTAAACTTTAATCCAAAAGAATGGGTAGGATTAGCGAAAGAAGCTGGAATGAAATATATTGTTATTACAGCTAAACATCACGATGGATTTTGTTTGTTTGATAGCAAATATACCGATTTTGATGTTATTGATGCTACTTCTTTTAAACGTGATATTATTAAGGAATTATCAGAAGAATGTAAACGACAAGGAATTCGATTTGGTGTTTATTATTCCCATAATTTTGATTGGACTCATCGTCCGACTATGACAAAAGAGGCTTATTATAATCTTGTACGAGGACAGTTGAGAGAATTATTAACCAATTATGGGAAAATATCAATAATGTGGTTTGATATGGGGAATAAAAAAGAAAAAGAAGTTAATGATTCTTATGCTGAAATAGTAAAAGAACTTCAACCAGATTGCCTAATTAGCGGGAGACTCCGAGGCACTCCTGGAATGAACGATTATTCACAGCAGGGAGATCGAAGGATTCCTTCGGGGAATGTAAAAGGCGATGCTGAAACTCCAATGACAATGCGTGATAATTGGGGATTTGATAAGGATGAAAAGAATTGGAAATCTACCAAAGAATTGTTAGAACGGCTTGTGTTATCTGTTAGCCGAGGAGCAAATTTCTTGTTAAATGTTGGTCCTAAACCAGATGGAACATTTTGCCCAGAAGAAGTAGAGCGATTAAAATCAATTGGTGAATGGATGAAAATTAATAGTGAAGCAATTTACGGAACTCAAATGAGTCCGTTTGATTATGATTTTCCATGGGGTACAATAACTCGAAAAAATCGGGAAAAAAAGATATATTTGCATATTTTAAAATGGAATCCCGAGGGGATATTTTTTGATAATTTTAAAACTAAAATAAAAAAAGCATACATTTTAGCTGCGCCGTCTATGTTATTGAAATTCGATCAGGATTTGGAGAAAGGGACCGTCAGAATTAAAATACCTCAACAAAATCCTGGGAAATATATAACTGTAATTGCATTGGAGTTAGAAGGCGAAATTAATATTATACCTGAAAAACGTCCTTACTTTTGGCATAAAGGAACTGGTATAAAATTAGATAAAAATGCAAATAAAAAAGACAAAAGGAAGATAATTTTAGATAGACAGAAATTGCAAAGAGCACAAAAAGAAGCTTATGAATTTTGGAAGAAGTTAGGTTATTAACGCTTGAAATTTATTTAAAAATATTCTTAAAATGAGTAGAAAATTTGTAGATTTCAGTGTAACCAACGAGTTTATTTAATCCATCTCTTCTGGCAAGCAACTCAATAGTTTAAATGAAAGATTTGGATAAAATTTCCGGAATTAAATAGTAATAAATTTAAATGCGGAGAAGTAAAATGAGTGATATGAAGAGACGGGAGTTTCTTAAATCTGTAGTTATGGGATCTTTTATTTTTTTACCAAAATTTCTTCGTTCAAAAAATTTAGAACGTCCTAATATTATTTTTTTATTAACAGATGACCAGAGATATGATACTCTTGGATGTATGGGAAACAAGCAAGTCAAAACTCCAAATTTTGATAAATTGGCAGCAGATGGTGTTGTTTTTGATTCTCACTATGATACAACTTCGATATGTATGGCGAGTCGTGCATCTATAATGACAGGTTTATATGAATATCGCACAGGATGTAATTTTACCAGAGGTTCATTAGTTAGTTCTATGTGGGAACAATCATATCCGGTATTATTACGTAAAGCCGGTTATTATACAGGTTTTGCCGGAAAATTTGGATTTGGAGTTACAGATACTCCCAATAATTCCGGATATCATACTTATGATAGAATGCCAATAGATTCATTTGATGTGTGGGGTGGTTGGCCTGGACAGGGGTTTTATAATACAAAAAAGAATAAATACATAGCTCATTATGCTTCGAAATATCCTCATACATCCCGAGCTTTAGGCGCTTTTGCTCAGGATTTTATCAAAGATGCTGTAAAAAGGAAACAACCTTTTTGCTTATCGATAAGTTTTAAAGCGCCCCATGCTCCATTGCAACCCGATCCAGTATTTGATGATGTTTATAAAGATACGGTATGGGAAATTCCACCCAACTATTTCGAAAAAGGGGCTGCTCATTTGCCCAAACAAGCCAAAAGTGGCCGGCAATATATTCGTTTAGGAAAAATATTCGGACCAGAGAAGTATCAAGAATCAATGAGAAAGTACAATCAGCAAATTTATGGTGTGGATTATGCTATTGGTATGATTCGAAGCGAGCTTAAAAAACAAGGAGTTGCAAATAATACTGTTATTATAGTTACATCTGATAATGGCTATTTTTGTGGAGCGCATGGTCTAGGTGGAAAGGTTCTTCCTTATGAAGAGGGAAGTCGTGCACCATTAATAATATATGATCCGCGTCATCCTAATTCCGGTAAAAAGTTACGTTCTTCTGCTGTTACTGGTAATATTGATATTATGCCAACTATTCTCGATTTTGCAGGTTTACCGATTCCGGAAAATATTGATGGCAAAAGTTTAAGGAGTCTTTTAGATAATCCAGACGGAAAGGTGAGAGATGCTTTAACCCTGATTAATGCCTGGGGCAATATTCCAACACATGAATTATCTGTTATTACTGAAAATTACAAATACATTTATTGGTTTTATGCGGGCAAGGGATTTGAAGTTGCTGAAGAATTGTATGATGTAAAAAATGATAAATATGAGATGAACAATCTCATAAACGATCCTTCAAAAAAAGATGTACTTGAAAAAATGCGTTTGCTCTATGACCGGGCAGTTAAACATTGGCAAAAAACTTGTGTGAAACGGGGTGGTTATCCAGAATGGGGAAAAATGTTTGATCGTTCAGTACCATGGGAAGAAAAAATAAAAACTTTACCTGAAAAATTACTTAAAAAATATATGAAGGTTTGAAGCATAATAATTTGTTTAAGATAGTTAATTAATGATTTTTAGAAGAAAATAATAATAATAAATGGAGGATATTTGAAAATTGAAAAGACGTGATTTTTTGCAATTTTGTGGAATGGGTATAATAGCATTAGCGGTGAATCAGTACTTATTTGCTAAAAATTCGTCTAAACGATTTCCTAATATTATTTTTATATTAGCTGATGATTTGGGTTATGGCGATGTTAGTTGTTTAAATCCAGAGTCAAAAATTCATACTCCTAATTTAGACAATTTAGCTTCTGAAGGAATTACATTTACTGATGCTCATTCTGGTAGTGGAGTTTGCACGCCCACACGTTATGGTATTTTAACAGGACGGTATTCCTGGCGCTCTATTTTAAAAAAAGGTGTATTACAGGGTCATTCACGTGCATTAATTTCGTCAGATAGGTTAACAGTTGCGGATTTATTAAAAAAGGCGGGTTATAAAACGGCATGTATAGGTAAATGGCATTTAGGAATGGATTGGCCAACAAAAGATGGAAGACCGGCTGTAAAAGGTTTAAAAAATGTTGATTTTAAACAAGATATCAAAAACAGTCCACTTGATTTTGGTTTTGATTATTTCTTTGGTATTTCTGGATCATTAGGTATGGCACCACATACTTTTATTGAAAATCGTAGGGTAGTTGTTGAACCAACTATTTATGTTAAAGACAAGAAAATTCTTCATGGGAAATTAATAAATGGTAGAGAGGGCTGGATGGCGAAAGATTGGGATCCTAAAAAAGTATTGCCTGAAATTACACGTAAAGCAGTTAATTTCATCAAACAAACTACAACTAAATCACCTGGTCAACCTTTTTTCTTGTACTTTGCTTTAACTTCACCTCATAAACCAGTGGTACCAAACGATGAATTTATTGGAAAAAGTCAAGCTGGTTATTATGGCGATTTTGTCGTAGAAACGGATTGGGTAGTGGGTCAAATATTACAAACCGTTCGTAATGTTGGAATAGAACAAAATACTATAATTATATTTACAAGTGATAATGGTCCGGAAAGAACCAAATATGAGAGAGAAAAGCGCTACCATCATGATAGTACAGCACATTTTAGAGGGTGCAAACGAGATAATTGGGAAGGTGGTCATAGAATACCGTTTTTCGCTAAATGGCCGGGACGTATTAAGCCTGGAAGTATTTGCAATGAACCAATATGTTTAACTGATTTTATGGCTACTTGCGCTGAAATAACCGGACAAAAATTACCAGATAATGCTGGAGAGGATAGTTATAGTATCCTTCCATTATTATTGGGTAAGAAGATAAATAAACCAATCCGAGAAGCAGTTATTCACCACTCCAGTCGTGGATATTTTGCAATACGCCAGGGAGAATGGAAATTGTTACTGCATGAAGGCTCTGGTGGTAATAAATATAATTTAGAAGATGATTCACCAATTCAATTATACAACATTAAAAAAGATAAATATGAGACAAAAAATGTAGCCGATAAATATCCCGATATTGTTCAGCGTATGGGAAAATTAATAAAGAAATATATTTTAGAAGGACGTAGTACTCCTGGTGTTCCTCAAAAAAATGATGGTTCAGAATTTTGGCCGCAATTAGAATGGATGAAAAATTTTTAAGCAAAAAATTAATCCAATTATCTAAATATTGTGAATTAATAAATCAAAGAATTGAGATATTTTATGAGAATTTTTACATATAAATTATTTTTATTAATATTTTTTTTCATATTAAATTAAACGTGATTGGAGAATTAATTGTGTTAATGAAAAATGAATGTGAAAATAATAAGCTGTAAATTTTGATTAATTATTCATTGAAAATATTTTTTACGTGTGAAATCGTCTAATATACGAGTTATCAATATAAAAGAAAAATTTGGAGAACTTATTTTTAAATGATTTTGATATTTATTGAATTGTTCGTCATGCTTACAACGAATTTAAAAAGTTTTAAATCTGTTGGTTGTTTTGATATGAATTAATTTTTCAGGATTTTATGGTTAATTATTATTGTGCATATTTTAGTGGAAATTTTTTTGGCAATAAATATAGTATTTATTTTATTATTTCAAATTTATTTTCGTTGAAATGAGTTTATTAACGAATAAAATGATCACCTCAAATTTAAGACTTGACAAATATAAAGAAAATTTTTAAAATACACATGTATCGCACACGTGTGCGATACATGTGAGTAATTTCTTAATGACGCAATAAATGATGAAATTTTTTCATTCTTGCACCTTACAGTTTTTTTGAAATGACACTTGTGAATTATTTATTAAGTAAAAAATATGAAAATTATTCCTATTCGAATAATAAATACTCGATATATTGAATAAATGGAAATGGTATTTGAATTTAATATCAATTTTAATGTTTATTTTTTTAATGCTTTATATTTAGAGTAATAATTACATTTCATTAATGTTGAGTGTCTTTTCTTTAAGTAACCTCTTTTTTTATTTATAAAAAAGGATTTTAAAAATGAACCGAAGAAATTTTTTGAAAAGGTCATGCCAAAGTGCAGCTACTTTATTCTTACCGTTTTGCTTCAAACCGTGTACGAAAAAAGAACAAAAACCCAACATTTTGTTTATAATGTCCGATGATCATTCGGTAAATGCAATCAGTTGTTATGGAAGTTGGCTTTCTGAAATTGCAAAAACTCCTAACATTGATCGTATTGCCAGAGAAGGAATGCGATTAAATAATGTTTTTTGTACTAACTCTATCTGTACACCTAGTAGAGCCACAATTCTTACAGGTCAATATAGTCATAAAAATGGTGTCAGGACTCTTGATGAGGCATTAAATCCTAATCATGAAAATGTTGCAAAAATTCTACAAAGATCCGGATATGAAACAGCAGTAATTGGAAAGTGGCATTTACATTCCAAACCCACCGGTTTTGATTATTCAAACGTTCTGACAGCAATGTTAGGACAGGGGACTTATTTTGATCCGGAGATGGAAGAAAATGGTAAGGTAAGAAAAAAGTATAAAGGCTATGCTACTGATGTTATTACAGATTTGACGTTGGATTGGCTAAAAAAACGTAAAAGTAAAAAGCCATTTTTCTTAATGTGTCATCATAAAGCACCGCATGGATTATGGGAATTTGCTCCTCGTCATAAAGATTTATACAAAGATCAGGAAGTTCCAGAACCTCCTACCTTCTGGGAAGATAAATCACACCGATCGCCAAGTTCCAGAGGCTTTGGTTCAGATCTTTATAAATTAGGTTTGCGTATGGCAAAAGGAAGTGCAGGTAAAGAATGGCCGACTGGTCGATTAGATATCTCAGGCATGACGAAAAATGAAATTAAGAAGGCTGCTTATCAAAAATATATAAAAGATTATTTGCGTTGTGTGGCAGCTATTGATGAGAATATTGGACGGATTCTGGACTATTTAGATGAATCTGGTTTAACCGAAAATACGGTTATTTTTTACACTTCAGATCAGGGTCAATTTTTAGGTGAACATGATTATTATGATAAACGATGGATGTATGAAGAATCAATACGGATGCCGCTTTTAGTGCGTTATCCTAAGGAAATAAAACCTGGCAGTGTAAATGATAATATTATACTAAATACAGATTTTGCTCCAACCTTTTTGGATTATGCAGAAATAAAAACACCAGATTTTATGCAGGGTTGTAGTTTTAGGTCAATACTTGCTGGAAATCCACCCAGGCATTGGCGTAAGTCAATGTATTATCGATATTGGATGCACATGGCTCATCACAATGTGCCTGCTCATTATGGTATTCGAACTGAACGTTACAAGTTAATTTTCTTTTATGGATTAGGACTTGGATTAGTTGGAGAGAATACTTCTGAAACTATGGATAAAGAAAAACCAGTATTAAGTCAATTTGCACCAACACCACCTGGATGGGAATTGTATGATTTGGAAAAAGATCCTTTAGAAACCCATAATGTTTACCGCGATCCACATTATGCTGAAGTTGTAAAAAAATTAAAAAAAGAACTGCTTCGTTTAAAAAAAGAATTAGGTGATACAGATGAACAATATCCAGAATTAATGGAAGTAAGAAAGAAATATTGGAATGCTTAAAAATTATAATTTTATTTTATATGGAGGTAAGAAAATGTCAAAACACTTAAATCGCCGAGAATTCTTAAAGAAGATAAGTGTGGGTTCTGCACTTTTGACTTTGCCAAGACTTTTACCTGCAAATAGTTCGAATTTAGAAAATTTATTTAGTAAGAAATCCAAAACAAATATTCTCTACATTATGTCCGATGATCATGCTGCAAATGCTATTAGTGCTTATGGTAGTGTATTTTCTAAAATTGTTAAGACGCCTAATATCGACAGAATTGCCAATGAAGGAATGAGATTAAACAGAGTGTTTTGTACAAATTCGATATGCACTCCCAGTCGTGCTACGATATTAACAGGCCAGTATAGCCATCATAATGGAGTTTATACCTTAAGGGATGATCTTGATCCAAATCATCCAAATGTTGCAAAAATGTTGCAAAAAGCAGGATACGAGACAGCAATTATTGGAAAGTGGCATTTGCATACTGAACCCCAGGGATTTGATTATTATAATGTACTACCAGGGCAGGGTCGATATCATAATCCCATGCTAAAAGAAAAAGGTAAACCATGGAAAAAAGGAAATGCTGGTGGAGAAGAGTATAAAGGATATGTCACAGATGTTATTACGGATTTATGTATTCGTTGGTTAAAGAATAGAAATACTAGTAAACCATTCTTTTTAATGTGTCATAATAAAGCACCTCATGGTTTGTGGGAATATGCAGAGCGGCATAAGGACTTATTCAAAGATATCGAGTTCCCGGAGCCACCAAGTTTTTGGGATGATAAAAGTGATCGATCAGAAGCCTCGCGAAAATGGGGGAGGGATATGCTTAATTTAGCTGAACGAATGAGCAGCGACAAATGGCCTACTGGAAAATTGGACACTAAGGGAATGACAAAGGAACAGAAAATAAAAGCAGCTTATCAGAAATATATTAAGGATTATATGCGGTGTATAGTTGCTATTGATGAGAATGTAGGGAGATTACTGGATTTTCTTGATGAATCGGGTTTGGCAGAAAACACGCTTGTTATTTATACTTCCGATCAGGGTATGTTCTCGGGTGAGCATTTGTATTATGATAAGCGTTGGATGTTTGAGGAATCCTTGCAAATGCCATTTTTGGCCAGATTGCCAGGGGAGATTAGGGCTGGGACAGTAAATAATGATATAATAATCAATGCCGATTTTGCTCCTACTTTTCTTGATTATGCTGGTGTGGAAACTCCAAAATTTATGGATGGAAGAAGTTTTCGCTCAATTTTACAGGGTAGAACACCTAATAATTGGCGCAAGGCCATGTATTATCACTATTGGATGCATGTTCGATCCTCTGCAGTACCCGCTCATTATGGGATTCGTACAGAACGATACAAGCTTATTTTCTTTTATGGATTACCTTTAGGTATGAAAGGTGCAACCCCTGGATGGGTAACTCAACCAGGATGGGAGCTTTATGATCTTGTAAAAGATCCTTATGAACTGACTAACGTTTATAATAATCCATCCTATTCTGGTATTATTAAAGAACTTAAAGCAGAATTACTTCGATTGAAAAAAGAAGTTGGTGACAATGATGATAAATACCCCGAGTTAGTCGAAATACATAAAAAATATTGGTAAATCGATTTTGTTCACGGCTTTAAAATGTGGTAAGAAATAGATTCCATAATTGTTAAATAAAAATAAATTAGTGATAGCATAAATATTAAATTAATTAAAAAAAGCAATTTAAAATTTTTTCTTATTAGGAGGATCTGAAATGAGAAAATTAAGTTTTTTAATTTTTCTTATTATATTTCTTATAGGGTGTAAGAGTAATACTAATACCTTAGAATACTACGTTGCACCAAATGGGAGTGATGATAATCCAGGTACAAAAGACAAACCGTATGCTACACTGGAAAAGGCGCGAGATGAAGTAAGAAAAAAGTTAAAAAGTGGTGTAAAAAAAGATATTAATGTTATTCTCCGCGGAGGACATTATTATCTGAAAAAGACATTAGTATTTGGACTTCAGGATTCTGCTCCAGAAGGTCATTATGTAACATATATGGCTTTTCCTGGAGAAGAACCGATTATTAGTTCTGGCAAAAAGATTACTGGTTGGAAGAAACTTGAAGAGTTTCCCAAAGAATTACCCAAAGTTGCGCATGGAAAAGTTTGGGTGGCAGATGTTCCAGAAACAAAAGAGGGAAAGTGGAGATTTCGAACTCTATATGATGGAGAAGAGATGTTACCAAGAGCTCGTTCTATAGGTTTTACTCCTACAGAGGATTGTCCTAATCCAACTTTGGCACACCGCTGGGAGGATCTAAATACTTTAAAATTTCCAAAAGGAACTTTAAAAAATTGGGATAATCTGGAAGATGTTGAAATTTTCATTAGACCAACACAACAATGGGTGGTGAATTATCTTCCATTAGTATCAGTAGATGAAAAAAAATTAATAGCAAAAACTGGTGTACCTGGGACTTACCGATTGTGCAAAGTGAAGAATAAGAATTGGAAAGAAACATGTTGGGTAGAAAACGTTTTAGAAGCTTTAGACCAACCCGGCGAATGGGTTTTAAACACAAAGGAAGGAAAATTGTATTTATGGCCAAGGGATGGTAAACCCAGTGATAATATTTATGCTCCTATGCTTCGGGAACTTATTTTAGTTCAGGGTAAAAATGTAAATGCAATTGAAGGAGATATACCTGTAAGAGGGATTGTTTTTAAAGGGCTTACATTTACATGTGGGGATCGTGATGTTTGGACTACCGAAGATAAAGGTATACAACACGACTGGGAGATGTGGGATAAGAATAATGCGATTGTTCGATTTCGCGGTGCAGAAGATTGTGCAGTTGAAAATTGTACAATTAGAAACAGTGGAGGAACTGGGATCCGGATTGATCTTTATGGTCAAAATATTCGTATTACAGGAAATAAAATATTCAATCTCGGGGGAACTGGGATTCTTCTCTGTGGATATGGTCCGGGATTAAAAGATGTTAACAAAGGAAATATTATTCAAAATAACGAACTACATCATTTAGGCAAATTATTTTGGCATAGTCCTGCGATTTTTATCTGGCAGAGTGGTGAAAATAAAGTTCTAAATAATTATATACATGACTTACCGTATGATGGAATTGTGTTAAGTGGGGTACGGCCTCGTTTTTTTGGAATTTCCGATCCAGTAAAATGGAAAGGATATAAAATACCTAAAACTATTCGTGAAAATATGCAAGTAATACGATGGAATGAAGTAGGAAATCCAAAGACCGCTGAAGAAGCGTTGAGATTCGCTCATGCTCGTAATAATCTTGTACAAGATAATGAATTACATAATGTAATGGAGGTTTTAGGTGATGGAAATGCTATTTATTTGTCATGCGCTGGTAAAGGAAATATTATCAGGAGAAATTTGATATATAAAAGTACAAAAGCAGCTAGTGAAATAAGATTTGATGATGATCAACAGGGTTCAACCGTTGAGTGCAATATTATTTTTGGTAATGGAATAAAACTAAAACATACGAATTTCATTATTAATAATGTTATTATTGGTGGTGGAATCTCAATCAGACCCGAAACAGAAATCGGAGCTAAAGTAGAAAGAAATATAATTTATGCATTTGATGGTGATATTCGATTTTTTAACACAAATGCAAAGAAAAAACTCTCTAAATTGCTCGATCTTGCCAGACCAGATTACAACATGTTTTATGCAGAAGATGAAGCAAAAGGAAAGAAATTTTTTGAAATGATTCAAAAAATGGGACATGAAAAGCATGGCATGTTTGCTAATCCTCTTTTTGTAGATTTGCAAAAAGGAGATGTTCGTCTTAAACCAAATTCACCAGCTTATAAGTTGGGTATCAAATCAATTGATATCGAAAAAATCGGATTACTTGATGATCCTTCTTTTAAGCGCATTTGGAGGGAGAATATTAAATTATTTTGAAGTCATTTAAATAAACCGCAAAGGTACAGGGATTTTTTGTAAAATAATTTTGAAATATAAAATAGCCGTAAATATTTGTTCGTCATGATATAATTTTTCAAAGCTTTCATTTTAAAATTATTTAAAAAACAAACTCTGATTAGATATTAAAGAAAGATTCAAAAAATATTGTTTTCGACTTTCAAGCAGAATATCATAAAAATTAGATGTTTTCTATAAAAAGATAAAAAAGGATTATTCTTTAAGAGGAAAAAATGATGAAAAATAATATTAAACGTAGAGAATTTTTAAGATTAATAGGAATTGGTTCTCTAACTCTTTCGGTATCAAATTTATTTAATAAAGCACATGCTGGTTCTAAACAGAAACCTATCAATATCGTTCTAATTCTTGCTGATGATGTAAGTCCAGATATGTTTGGTTGTTATGGAAACAAAGAAATTAGGACCCCAAACATCGATAGGATGGCGAAAGAGGGTGTAATGTTCCGGACTTGTTGGGCGTCTGCACTATGTTCACCTGCTCGAGCTGAAATTATGACTGGTCGATACGCTCATCGGACGGGTGTATACCACAATTCTTTGCAAATGCCACAGCCTGATGGTAGTCATGATTTGTTAAAATTCCATCATAGTTTTGCTAAATTACTAAGACAAGCAGGGTATGCTACCGCTATTGCTGGAAAATGGCATTTAGGTAGTGGGAAACCTTATGATCAAAATGGTGGATTTGATGAATATTGCTTGTGGTCAGGTTTAAGAGAAATTAGCGAACTCCCCGGACATCCCAAGTATAATGGCGGAATGGAAAATGAGGATACAACTTCAAGATATTGGCATCCGGGAATTATCCAGAACGGTAAACTTTTAAAAACCAAACCTGATGATTTTGGACCAGATATTTTTACTAATTTTCTTTGCGACTTTATTGAACGAAACAAGACCAGGCCTTTTCTTGCTTATTATCCAATGGTAGCACCTCATGGAACCCGTAAAGGACATACTACAACTCCCTTAAGGGGAAAAGTAGGCGAAATGGAACGTGCCAGTAAAAAAGAAACACAAGAAAGATTTAAGGCATTGGTCGAATATGTTGATGTACTTGTAGGCAGATTAATGAAAAAAGTAGAAGAACTTGGTTTATTGAAAAACACTATATTTATATTTACATCAGACAATGGTACAGCAGTGACTGGCAAGTCTCGTGGAGTTGAACGTGGTTGTCGCGTTCCTTTTGTAGTTTGGGGTGATGGTATTAAAAAGCGTGGAGCTACTGATGAATTAACTGATTTTTCAGATGTGTTTCCCACATTATTAGATTTTGCTGGTGTTAAAATTCCAGAAAATTATGAGATTGATGGAAAAAGTTTGAAGCCTTTCCTTACTGGCAAAACGGATATACATAGAGAATGGATATATAGTGTTATTGGAACTACTCAATTACTTCGAACAAAACATTATCTTTTAGAAGCTGTTAATCCAATGTTAGGGGTCCCCAGAGGACGATTTTATTATTGTGGTAATAGTAGAGATGGTAAAGGATATAAAAACGTGACAAATTCTAATGATCCTGAAGTAGTAAAAGCAAGAAAATATTTTGATGAGGTTTTAAAGAGATTTCCACAATTGACCAAAGATCATCCTTATTTTAAAACAAAAAGGGGTAAACAATTCTTAAAAGTTTACACTGATCCAAAAGCTATTGAGAAACATCTCCATAATCACCCAGATTATCGTTTTTATGAAGAATAAGAGTTTTTATGAAATAGTTTAACTAATTTTTGGAGGATATTAGAAATGGCAAATAAGTTTGGACGCAGAGATTTTTTGAAAATTATGGGAGCTGGGGCGTTAACATTTTCTTTATCAGAATTTTCGTGTCATTCAAATCAGAAAATTTTAGAAAAAAAACCTAATATCATATTTATAATGTTGGATGACCTTGGAAAAGAATGGGTGAGTGCTTATGGTGCAGAAGATATTAAGACACCTAATGTTGATAAACTTGCTAAAACTGGTATGATGTTTACCAATGCATATTCGATGGCTCAATGCACACCAACGAGAGTTACTTTACTTACTGGACAATATCCATGGAGAACTGGTTGGATAAATCATTGGGATGTACCGCGATGGGGCGCAGGATGTCATTTTGATTGGAAGTATTATACAACATTTGCCAGAATATTAAAGTCTGCCGGATATGTAACTGCTGCTGCAGGAAAATGGCAAGTAAATGATTTCCGCGTAACGCCAGATGCAATGGAAAAACACGGATTTGATGAGTATTGTATGTGGACTGGATATGAATCAAACAACCCTCCCAGTGCTAATAGATACTGGGACCCTTACATTCATACAAAAGAGGGTAGTAAAACATACAAAGGTAAATTTGGTGAAGATGTTTTTTCTGATTTTATAATTGACTTTATGAGACGAAATAAAGAAAAACCAATGATGATTTATTATCCCATGGCTTTAACTCATGCTCCTTTTACCAATACACCCCATGAGCCTGATGTAAAAGAAAAATATGAGAAACATAAAGCAATGGTGCGTTATGCTGATTTTATCCTGGGAAAAATTGTGAAAGCATTAGAAGATATTGGTATTAGAGATAATACCATTATTTTTTGGACTACCGATAATGGAACAACCTCAGCAATTACCGGGAGGATGAAGGGTCATCTGGTAAAAGGAGGAAAGGCTTCATTGGGTGAAAATAATATATGTGCTCCTTTTATTGTTAATTGTCCAGGATTAGTTCCATCAGGAGTTGTAACAGATGCACTTACAGATTTTACGGATATGTTACCAACATTTGCCGAATTAGCAGGAGCAAAAATACCTGATAATGTTGTGGTAGACGGAAAGTCTATTGCAAAGCTTATTTTAGGCCAGGCTAAAGATTCTGATCGCGAATGGATAATGTCTATGGGATTCCATCCAGCTCGATTAACCGAAAATGGGGTGGAACCATATTATAAGTTTGGATATCGAGCGGTGCGTAATAAAAAATATAAGTTGTTGGTGAATAATAAACGGCAGGGATACAAATTATTTAATCTAATCGAGGATCCCTGGGAAGAACACAATTTAATTAATAGCACAGATCCGAAAATAGTCGAAGCACGGAAGAAATTAGAAGCTATTGTAGCTTCTTTTCCTGAGCAGGATGCTAAACCAAAATATGATCCAACACCACCACAACCATGGGATATGACTATTGAAAAAATGAATAAATATTTAAAAAAGTATTATAATCATATGGAATAAAAAGGTTATTTGATTAAAAAATTATATGATTGTTAAAAAATCTGAACATGAGGGGTGAAAAAATGAAAAAGAATTTTCTTTTAATTCTAATAATTATTTTTATGTTTTTGGTAATTAATTGTAATAAAAACAATGAACAAACAACTGAAAAACCTTTGTTGGCAAAACCAGAAAGGATTCAATGGTGGAAAGATTTGAAATTTGGATTATTTATTCACTGGGGGCCATGGTCTCAGACGAAAATTGGATATATTTGGCAAATTACTCGAAATGATCCACCAGGCGTAAGGGAAAAACGTTTTGACTTGTATAAAACTTTCAATCCTGTAAAGTTTGATCCCAAAAAATGGGCAAAAGTAGCAAAAAAGGCTGGGATGAAATATGTGGTATTTGTTGTAAAACATCACGATGGATTTAACAATTATGATACTAAATTATCTGATTATAAGATTACTAATCCAGAATGCCCCTTCCACAGTAATCCAAAGGCAGATTTAACAAAAGCTGTAATTGAGGCATTTAGAGCCGAAGGATTTGCCATAGGACTGTACTTTTCACATATTGATTGGCATCATCCAGAAGGGAAATTATTTTCCACATCTCACTGGGAATACAATCCAAAATTAATTGATAAAGAACCAGAAAAATGGGAAAGATTTTATGAATATGAAAAAGGTCAAGTTCAAGAATTACTAACGAAATATGGAAAAATTGATATATTTTGGTTTGATATTCATTGGCCTTATTGTGAGGGTAATGGTATACCTTATACTCATCCAAAACTAGCAAAAGATGCTACTGAATTAGTCAAAATGATGCGAACAATTAATCCGGATATTATTATAAACAATCGGGGAGTACATATTCATGGAGATTTTTTTACACCCGAACAGCGTATACCAACTATGGGTATTCCAGGTAATTGGGAAGCTAATTTGACTATTAGTAATGGAAGAGGGTTTTGGTATAAAGGCGAGAGTGCAGATTATAAAACGCCAAAAGAATTAGTTCGAATGTTGATTGATATAGTTTCAAAGGGTGGAAATTTTCTTTTAAATGTTGGTCCTTCTCCTGAAGGTGAAATAACGCCTCAAGAAATTGATAGACTTCTAAAAATAGGGCAATGGATGGAAATTCATTCCGAAAGTATTTATGGTTGTTCTTCAACTGTTTTTCGCGAGCTGAAATGGGGTAGATGTACTGTAAAGGGAAACAAATTATATCTTCATATATTTAATTGGCCAGGAGATGGGAAATTAATACTTCCTGGATTAAAGAATAAAATTAAAAGAGCGTATTTTCTTGAAGATAGGGATCAACGACCTCTTAAATTTTATGCATCTGGTAATGATAAAATTATCGAAGTAGGAGATGAACTACGTGATCCTTATGCGACAGTAGTTGTTGCTGATATTCAGGGAAAACCTGAAGTTGATAATTCAATCAGACAGGATGAAAATGGTGTAGTATACTTAAAAGCAGGTGAAGCTGAAATTATAGGTAAAAATGCTAAATACAATTTTGGGCGTGGGGTAGCACAGGGAGATTATATTGAAAATTGGATTAGTTTGGATGATATAGTAAAATGGAAATTTAGAATATCTAAACCTGGAGAATTTCTGGTTGAAGCACAATATGCATGTGATCCCAAGAATAGTGGGAGTGAATTTAAAATTAGTGTAGGAGATCAAATTGTTTTTGGAAAAGTAAAAGCAACTGGAGAATGGAAAAGGAAAAGAGATATTAATAATGCTTTTAAAAAATATACTATTGGAAAAATAAAAATTGATAGAGAAGGAGAATTTTTATTAAGTATTCAGGCAAATAAAATAAAGGGAGATTATTTTATGTATCTAAAGTCAATTAAGTTAAAACCTTTTAAATAAATTGAAACTTTTGAGAAAATGAGTAGAGATATGATTCCTGCATTCTGTAAAGCTGAATTTTATTTTGGAGGGAAAAGCAGGAATCTACAAAGTTTCAAATAATTATATAAAATGAGAAAAGTTTTAAAAATATTTTTGTCTAACAAATATGATATTAAAATATTATGAATAGTGATTTTTATATTTAAAATATTTAAACATTAGATATAATTGAGAATTATTTTAAAATATTTTAACATTTAAATAAAAACAAACAAAAAGATTTTTTGCTTGACTAACAAATGGAAATTTAATAAGTTGTAAGAGAGATGCACACGTGTGCATTACTTAAATTATTTTTTCTAAAAGATATTTTAATTTTTGTTTAAAATTGTATTAAAAATTAAAAAAATTGAGGAGGTAAAATTGTCAGCTAGCAAATTAAATGTAATATTATTAACTATCGATACACTTAGAAAAGATGCTTTAGGATGTTATGGGAATGATATAGGTCTTACTCCTTTCATCGATTCTTTAAAAAATAAGTCTATACTATTCAATAGGTGTCAAGCTGTTGGCCCTTATACTCAAGCAAGTTTCCCGGGAATTTTAACTTCTTCTTTTTATTTACAGTTCGGTAAAGAAAGAAAACTGTCTACTAAAAGAACTTTAATTTCGGAAGTTTTAAAAAGATCTGGTTATATCACAGCAGCTTTTCACTCCAATCCTTATCTCTCAGATTATTTCGGATGGAATCGCGGATGGGATCAATTCTATGATTCAATGCAAGACAGTGTTACTGATATTACACCATATATTTTGGGTGATGTAATCAATGAAAAAGTTAAAAGTTGGCTTAATTCGTATAAAGAAAAATACGATGACAAACCATTTTTTCTATGGACTCATTACATGGATGTTCATGAACCTTATGTTCCAGATAAAAAATATGTAGATGTGGTAGATCCAGGTATTGATATGACTAAAGATGAAATGTTTGCTTTATTTAAGGAAGTTCTACTCCCACGAAAAGTTGATAATCCAGAAAAAGTTGAAATTCTTAAAAAATTATATTATGCACATGTAAGAGAAGTGGATGATTATGTTAAAGAATTTTTTGAAATTTTAGAAGATTCGAATGTACTAGAAAATTCTATTGTAATTATCACTTCCGATCATGGAGACGAGTTTAATGATCATGGTGGACTTTCTCATGATGGGAAGATGTATAGTGAATTAATAAATGTTCCTCTTATTATATATGATCCCAATTTAAAGGAATGTAAACTCTGTGATACAGTTGTTAGTGGCGCAGATATTCCACCTACAATAGCATATCTTTTTGGAATTGATTCTCCTTCAGAGTGGCATGGACAACCTCTTTTACCACTTGATCAGTATCAATCTAAAGGCAGTTTTGGAGTTGCTATGGGAAAAATTGGGCACAAGGCTAAAGAAACTGATCGACCAGTTTATTTTTACCAGGAAGATAATTTAAGAATTAGTTATCGAGTGGAAAATAATCATTGGGAAATGTATGATCTTGAAGAAGATCCAAAAGAAAAAAATAATATATTCGATGACTCGGCTGCAGCAAAAGAGATGAAAGAAAAATTATTGTCGA
>CAYLYM010000044.1:0-27689 GCA_964387645.1 uncultured Calditrichaceae bacterium
AGAAGCCTTCAAGGAAAATTCTATAATTTATAATGGAAAAGAAGAAAATCAGGGATTTCTTAAAGGTATCGATTTAACTATAGCTTCAAAATTATCCCAATCAGAGCTCATAGATTATAATTTGCTGATCCTGGGCCCACCAGGTGAGTTTAGCATCATTCCAATAAAATATATTAATGAAATTTGTGAAATCTCATTTCTTGATCAATTAGTTTATTGTTATCAAATTGATAAAATTGGAAAATCGTTTGATAAAAATTTTATTTTAGACAGGGAAAGCTTTAATACTAACTTTCCAGAGTTCGCACAAGCCCAAACCATCAATCATCAATTGATAATAAAATATTTAACCAGTAAAGCAAAAGGCATTTTTAAGTTTTTCCAGCAAAATTGGCCAACTGCTCTGGTCTTTACCGATGTAAATTCAGTCATTCTGGAGAATAATGCTATTAATTTGGCCAGAGAGCTTTTTACTAGAAAAATTCACCATATTTTTTTAGCGAACTTGAGAGAAAATCTAATTAAGCGAATTCCGGAAAAATGAGGAAAAAGTCCCTTGTGATAATTCTGGGTGGGGGTGAGATAGGTTCTGCTATAGGTTGCTATCTCATTAAAAGTGGAATTCCCACAGGTATGGTTTTATCAGAAAATGAACATAGCTTGCGCCGAATGGTTTGTTTTTCAGATGCCCGGATAACTGGGAAAAAAATTGTCGAAAATGTGACGGGAATTTTAATTACTCCCGAAGACCTATCGGCCCATTTTAGCGATGATGCTGGTGAAAGATGGGAAAGAGCCATCTGGTATCGAATTCGAAATCGGGAATTACCACTCTGGACAATATCTGAATTTCCGGATTATTTAGAAAAGCTTAAGCCTGAGATCCTGATTTTAACTAATAAAGAAACTCCTGAAGATATTTCCTTCTCAGGCGCCTCTTTTGTAATTGGACTTTATCCTTACCATAAGCCTGGCAAAGATTGTCATCTGTCCATAGAAAGCCGGCTAAATTTTTGGTTAGGCGAAGCCTCACGAGAAGAACCTCCAGCCCGCTTAAATTTAGATCAGAATTTCTTTAAAAATCCTATAGCTGAAGTCAATACACCTATAGAGGGTGTGTTTGTAGCCATTAAAGACATTGGAGAAAAAATTCGGGCCAATGAGCCAATAGGAAAAGTGGGTGACATAGAAATTCGTTCGCCTTATCATGGACAAATTTGGGGATTGGTACATTCTGGTAGAATTTTGTCTGCAGGAGAAACCCTGGCTCAAATTTTTCAGGGATTACCTTCGGATGCCTATGCAAGTTTAAGTTATTATCAACGAACCATCGCTGGTGCTGTTTTAAACGAAGTGATTAAATATTTACACACAAAATAATTTCTTTTAAATAAATCAATTTTGATGATTATTGCCTCTGAAATTGCAACATTCGATAATGAATTTTTTGTTGTTTAATCGAATTTACAGGAATAATTGGTTGAGATAAGGAACGCATGGAGACTTTTTCTAGCCTATTTCAGTTTTGGATTAAGCAGGTTAAAGATTTTATCTGGGGACCGCCTCTGATTATTCTTCTGGTGGGAACTGGATTCTGGTTGACATTTATTCTACGTGGTTTGCAATTTAAAAAACTTTGGTATGCACTTTACCTGGCCTTGGTGAAACGGAAAGAAGAAGGGGATCAGCCGGGAGATATTTCACACTTTCAGGCATTAATGACAGCCTTATCTGCGACAGTTGGTACAGGAAATATTGCGGGGGTTGCCACTGCTATCGCTGCTGGTGGCCCGGGTGCTTTATTTTGGATGTGGGTTACTGGGCTTGTTGGAATGGCTACCAAATATGCCGAAGCAGTTCTGGCAGTGAAATTCCGTGTAATAGATAAAAATGGTACGATGAGTGGTGGGCCAATGTACTACATTTCCAAGGGTTTAGGATGGAAATGGTTAGGAACATTATTTGCTCTTTTTGCTGCCATTGCAGCTTTTGGCATTGGTAATATGGTTCAGTCCAACTCCGTAGCTGATGCTGTTAATGCAGTATTCCACATACCTTTTTCAGTCACTGGGGTAGTTTTGATGATTGCTACAGCCCTGGTCATTCTTGGAGGTATAAAAAGTATTGGACGTGTTACAGGAATATTGGTACCAATAATGATTATTATTTACGTAAGCGGAGCGTTGGTTATTCTTCTGTTGAAAATTGAAGCCATTCCATCTGCTTTGGTCTTTATTATAAAACAAGCGTTTACCCCAACTGCCGCTTCTGGTGGTTTTCTTGGTGCAAGTGTAATGCTCACCATTCGCATGGGGGTTGCACGGGGGGTATTTTCTAATGAATCAGGTTTAGGTAGTGCTCCAATTGCAGCAGCAGCTGCTCAAACTAAACACCCGGTTACCCAGGCTTTGGTTTCCATGACTCAGACTTTTATTGATACTATTGTGATTTGCTCTATGACTGGCCTTGTACTAATTTTAACAGGCACCTGGAATAGTGGAAAAGATGGAGCTGGATTGACTTCCTTTGCCTTCCAGACTGGACTACCAGGAGAATGGGGAAATGCTATTGTTGCTTTAGGTTTAATTTTATTTGCCTATTCTACGATCCTGGGTTGGTGTTATTATGGAGAAAAGTCAATTGAATATTTACTCGGAGAAAAAGCAATCAGACCTTATAGGGTGATCTATGTGATTTTTGTTGGAATCGGCGCCGTAGTTGAACTCAAAACTGTTTGGTCACTGGCTGATATTTTTAATGGATTGATGGCTTTTCCTAATTTGATTGGACTTTTAGCTCTTTCACCAGTTCTGGTGAATGAAACACGTGAATATTTTAATAATAATTTGAAATTGTAAATTTTGTTAAAATTAATTCAAATATAAAAATTATGAAAAAATGGTTACTTAGAGTTTTACTAATATTTTTAGGATTGTTGATTATCTTATTTTTATTCGTATATCATTGCATATCTGACCGCCATCCAGGATATGAACTGGACTTGAAAATTTCCGGTGGAGCTGAATCACAATTACGAGCGGGATTTGCCGCCTATAGTATCACACCTGAAATAGTTGATACCTGGGAGGACCGAAATGGAGATGCAAAATTTGAGGAAAAAGAAGATTTTTATAATGATGTTAATAAGAATGGCAAATTTGATGCCTATTGGATTGCTGGTTTTAGTAATGCCCGGCCAGCCAATGGCGTGCATGATAGCTTGTGGGCCAGGGCAGTGGTATTCGATGATGGATCGAACAGAATTGCTCTTATCGTTTTAGATGCTATTGGTTTTTTTTATGGTGATGTAATTGATATCCGGCAAGAAGTTGAGAGTTCTGTTGAAGTTGATTATATTTGTGTTTGTAGCACGCATGATCATGAAGCGCCAGATCTTCTGGGATTTTGGGGAAAAAATTATTTAACCAGTGGTGTAAATCAATCATATAAAGCCTTTGTAAAAAAACAAGCAGTGAATGCAATAAAGTTAGCTGTTCAAAGACTCCGTCCTGTTAAATTAAAGATAGTGCAAGATACAGAAGTTGCTAAACAATGGGTAAATGATACCCGCAAACCATTTGTTCTGGACGCGGGATTGAGAATTTTGCAGGTAATTGATGCTGAAGAAGATACAACCCTGGGTGTTATCGTTTCATGGGGATGCCATCCAGAAACCTTATGGTCAAAAAACCTGCTAATCACTTCAGATTATCCGAATTATTTGAGGAAAGGAATAGAAGAAGGTATTTTTCATGAAGGAAAATTAGTTCAGCCCGGAGTTGGTGGGATAACTGTATTTTTTAACGGAGCTATTGGTGGCTTGATGACAACAGATCCTGGATTACCCATTGCGGATCCTATTTCTGATACGCTTTACAGAGAGCCCTCTTTTGATAAAGCCCGAGCACAAGGATATCAATTAGCTTTAGCGGTATTGAAGGCACTGAATTCATCCAAGGTAAAATTTGTCGAAAAGGGTTCTATAACCTTACGGGCAAAAACTATCCAATTGCCAGTAAAAAATAAATATTTCAGAATAGGCGCTTTACTGAGTGTTCTGGATAGAGGATTTACAGGGTGGATGAAAACCAGATCAGAAGTGGCTGCATTTAGGATAGGACCTGTAAGCTTTCTTGCTATTCCAGGAGAAATATATCCTGAGCTCATTGAAGGGGGTGTAGAATCTCCACCAGGAAATGATTTTAATATTGAGCCGGTTGAACTTCCTCCTTTACGAAGTTTAATGCCAGGAAAAATTAAGTTTGTCATAGGTCTTGCAAATGATGAAATTGGATATATCATTCCCAAAAGTGAGTGGGATACTAAACCGCCTTATTTATATCATGCGGATAAAAGTCCATATGGTGAAATTAATTCGTTAGGACCTGAGACTGCTCCAATAATCCATGAAACAGCTAAACAATTATTAATAGAATTAAAAGAATTATGATTGTATAAATGCCTTATTTTTAAATCTGATTCTTTAATTTCTATCAAAACAAACTTCGGAGGGTAACCTAGTAATGAGCACAAAGTATTTATCACGCCGAAAATTTTTGAAACTTACCGGTCTGAGCATTATATCTACTCTCTTTTCAACGAAGCAGAATGTTTTTGCAGAAAATAGTAAAAAACCCAACATAATTCTGATAATGGCTGATGATCTTGGATACGAGTGTTTAGGATGTAATGGAAGTCTTTCTTATCGTACACCGCATCTTGATGCTTTAGCTAAAACAGGTGTACGTTTTACAAATTGTTATTCTCAACCATTGTGTACTCCATCGCGAGTTAAAATTATGACCGGAAAATATAATTTTCGTAATTATACAGAATTTGGTGCACTCGATCCTGAAGAAAAAACCTTTGGTCACCTCATGCAAAAAGCAGGATATCGGACATGTGTGGTGGGTAAATGGCAATTAGCTGCCAGAAATAAAGGTGTTGGGACTTATCCACGACAGGCTGGATTTCATGAATATTGTTTATGGCAAATCGACCAACGAGGTTCACGATATTGGAATCCTTTAATTGTGGAGAATGACAAAATACGTCGTGATACTCAAAATAAATATGGACCCGATATTTTTTGCGAATATATCCTCAATTTCATTGAAAAATATCAGGATAAGCCATTTTTTATTTATTATCCAATGGTTTTGACCCACAATCCCTTTGTTCCGACTCCTGATACTTTGCCATCTGATAATATAAAAAATAAAGATAATATTCGATTTTTTTCGGATATGGTCACATATATGGATAAAATTATAGGGAAGATTGTAAACAAATTAGTTGAATTGGATATACATAAAGATACCCTGATTATTTTCACAGCAGATAATGGGACGCATCAAAAAATTATAAGCAAGACAACGAAGGGTTTTATAAAAGGGGGAAAAGGATTACCAACTGATGCTGGAACCCATGTACCTTTAATAGTGAATTGGCCGGGAAGAGCAGCCTCTGGGAAAGTTTGTGATGATCTAATTGATTTCACAGATTTTTTACCAACATTAGCGGAAATTGCCAGGGTTGAAATTCCTCAAAATTGGATAATTGATGGAAGAAGCTTTGCACCTCAAATTTTCGGTAAAATGGGAAATCCCAGAGAGTGGATTTTCTGTCATTATGATCCACGGTGGGGAAAGTGGAAATCTACCCGTTTCGTTAGAAATAAAAGGTGGAAATTGTATGAGGACGGCCGCTTTTACGATTTACAAAATGATCCTCAAGAAAATAAACCACTAACTACCATCCAGAATCCTGATTTAAAAAAACTAAAGCGCCGTTTTCAGATGGTATTGGATAACCTGAAATAGAATTATTTTTCAATACTAAAATCTTTTTTAGATAGATTCTTATTGGAATAGTATATTAAAATAGTAATTGGGGGAAAAATTATTGAACTTTTACGCGTCTGTTCGGGTAAAAATATAAATTTTTTTTGGGGGCACTATTGGGATAACTGAGGGTAAAAATGGGTATCTTTGTTGAAAAATTTCTTAATAATTCTACTTATCACATGATTTGTATTTACGCTTTAGGCTAAACATCATTTATCTATTGTAATTGGTTTTGCAGCTACAATACTTTCTTCATCAAATTTAAGCCGATTCGAAACTACTTACAATAAGTTAAATTGGGAAAGATTGGCTATTCCATTAAAAGGCCTTAACAGTGGTTTTGGCATACGTTATTCTGGTGGCTACCGATACATGAATAAGTGTAACTTCGCGTTTTTGGTGGGGTATTAAAGCTTTTTGAAAAAAGATGTAGCTCAATTTAATAATGAAAAAAGTCGCCATATCGAATTCCGTATTGATAATTGGTTTATTCTAGATTCCCATTTTTGAGAATTTTTTTTACCATATTCCGAAACCGAGTTGGATTAATTGGTTTAGGTAAAATGTGGTGTATTCTTTCTTTTCTTAAATCTTTAATAATGTTATCGTTTAATTTTCCTGAAACAACCATAATGGGTAATTGTGGATTAAGTTTTCTTATTTTGTTTATCAGCTCTACTCCCCCAAGATTGGGCATTACAAGATCTGTAATAAGAAGATCATATTTTTGACTGCATAATTTATTCAAAGCTTCTTCTCCATTGTAAACAGAAATTACTTCAAAGCCGTCCAGGGTTAATAGAATATCAACACTACGACTCAAGTTTTTATCATCTTCAGCTAATAGAATTTTCTTCATTTCTTATACACAATTTTTTTATCTTATTTTTGCAAAAATTTTGCCACATCTAAAGTTGTTTTGCATTAACTGTTTTTTCAATCAAAATTGTAGATAAAGAGAGGAACTCTTATTGATTTTTCAGAGGCCTAAATTAAAAATTGTATATTATAATTGTATAATATTTTTACAAGTTTTTATCGTCAATCTTGTATTCTTCCAATTTATTGTAGAGAGAACGTCGACTGATGCCCAGAATTTCAGAAGCCTTCAATTTGTTTCCTTTTACGGCTTTCAGGGTTTGGATGATCATCGTCTGTTCCACCTCTGAAAGAGGAGTTCCAGCACGGAAAGTAATGATTTCGGTTTTTAAGGAATCGTCCGAGAGTTCTTTTGGTAAATGTTCCACGTCGATGACATCCTTAGCGGTGAGCATGGCTCTTAACACTACATTTCTTAATTCACGAACATTTCCTGGCCAGTTATAATTTTTTAGAGTTTTTAATGCTTCTTTGGTAAATCCAGTGATATTTTTACCAAGTTCCTGATTAAATAGAAGCCGGTAATATTTTAGCAAGTAAGGTATGTCTTGCTTCCTTTTCCTTAGAGGGGGTATCTCGATGGAAAACACATTCAGCCGATAGTAGAGATCCTCTCGGAATTTATGTTCCTGGATAAGATCGAGTAAATTTTCATTACTGGCACATATAATTCGGACATCAATTGGAATAGGTTTATTACTTCCTACCTTTTCAATAACTTTTGTTTCCAAGACCCGTAATAATGAAATTTGAACAGGTATTCCCATTGTTCCAATTTCATCAAGAAACAAACTGCCTCTATTAGCTTCTTCAAATTTACCTTTTTTATCTGAAATGGCTCCTGTAAAAGATCCTTTAAGATGGCCAAATAATTCACTTGCTATTAATTCTTTAGGAATTCCCCCCGTGTTCACCGGGATGAAAGGTCCATTTTTTCTTGGAGAAAAATCATGTATGGCACGAGCAACTAATTCTTTTCCTGTCCCGCTTTCTCCTAAAATCAAAACAGGAACATTAGTTGGAGCAACTTCTTGAATTTTACGATAAACTTCTTGCATAGGTTTACTTAGTCCAACCATCTGATGGAAGTGCAAAAGCTTTTTTAGCTCAGCATTTTGTTTTTCTTTTCCCTTTATTTGGAATGAAGAAGATAAAGAATTTTCGATAATTTTTAAAAGTTTTTGCGGTTGCACTGGTTTTGTTATATAATTAATAGCGCCTGATTGCATTGCCTCTACGGCATGTTCGATGGAGCCAAAGCCGGTTATCATGATAACCTTAATAGATGGGAAATCTTTGCGAATAACTTTAAGCAAACGCATTCCGTCCATTTGTTGCATTTTATAATCAGTAATAATCAAATCGAAAACTTGATCCTCAAGCAGGTCTAAAGCCTGTTTACCATTGCTCGCTCCAAAAACATTGTAACCTTTTGCTTCAAGTAACATCATTAAACCTTCACGGTGGTTATCTTCATCATCAATGATAAGTATTTTTGCTTTATCCATTATATGATCCTTTTTTGTTTCTTTATGCTCTGGGTAATTCAATAATAAAACATGTCCCCTTATTTTTTTCAGATTTAAAATATATTTTACCTTCGTGCGCTTCAATAATTTTTTTTGAAATAGCCAAACCTATACCGCCACCATTTGGCTTTGTAGAAAAATAAAGATCAAAAATTTTATCTTGAATGTTTTCAGGAATACCAACTCCAGTGTCTCGGATGATAATATCTACATGATTTTCCATTTCGCGAGTTGCTAAATACAAATCTCCACCGTCAGGCATGGCATCAAAAGCATTAATTATGATATTAAGAATAACTTGTTTGATCTGATCACGGCTGATATTTACGAGGGGTAAACCGTTTCTGAGCTTGTGATGTATTTTAACAGAACTTTCATAGGCTTGTTGTTGAACCAGATCGATAACTTCTTTTATGACGGAATTGATGTCTTCAAAGGATAATTGAATTTCTTGTGGTTTTGCGAGGTTAAAAAATTGATCAATTAGTTTAGTCAATCTCTCAATTTCACTATTTAAAATACGAATGGATTTTTTAATTCTTTTCTGTTGATTTTTATCGGCTGGCAATTGAGCAGTCAAATTATCGACAATTTCAGTATGAATGGCTAAAGAACTCAAGGGGTTGCGTATTTCGTGACCAATACTTGAAGATAACTGGCTGATAATGGTGTATTTCATACTCCGATGCAAGTTTTGCTCAAGCTCTTTTAGCAATCCCAGGTTTTTGATATAAAAAATTACGCTGTTAGAATTTCTACTTTCTGCCAGGCACAGCGCATTGATTTGAACGTCGATATAGCGGCCACTGGGAAGTTTAATAGAAAGAGAACTTCGAACTGCATGCGTTAAGGGATCTTTGGCCCTTCGATAAATCTCTAAAAGTTTAGGATTAGATTGGTAGATTTGATAAAGTTCTTCTTCTGGATGACTTCTGTTCCTAATATGAAAAAGATCTAACAGGTATTCGTTGTAGGATAAAATTTTCATCTCCCCACCTAAAATTAACAAACCCTCATGGATAACCCGCATCATAGCTTTAATTCTTTCTTCAGATTGTTTAAAACTTTCATTCAGATCAAAGGTTTTATCGAACAAATCGTTCAGGCGAGAAAAGACCGGAGCAAATTCATCACGTGTTTGATATTTTAATCGGTATTGAAAATCCGATTGGTTGATCTTATCAATAGCTTTTTTAATGTGCTGTAAATTCCTTTGGTATATTCGTGAGGTTAAAAATACTGTAACCACAAGAATGGACAAAGTAAAAATACTCGCAATAATGAGAACTTTCCGGCGGCTTTGATAAAAGTTCTCTAAATGCTTTAAAGACACCACTGTTCGTAAATAACCCTGTTTGACGCTATCCCGGACAAGAGGGTAGATGACATCTAATATTTCTATACTTTCCTCCCATTTTTTGCTAACAATTGTTGGCTCATCGGTTTGTAGAAGACTCAATTCTTTCTCGTCGGTGTACACTTTACCTTCTACAGATGGATCATCGCTTAGTATAATTTTATGAGTTGTGTCGATTAATAAAACATGTAATATCTCGGAATCAGTACCACTGATTTTTTTTAATAAACTGCGACGAGGATATTTGTTGTATGGTGATAGAGTAGATATATCCAATTTTTCTGCATTAAGCATGTTTTTGACCTGTTCGGCTAAAAGGAATGCAGATTTTCTGGTTAGATCAGTATAGAAAGCGTTAATACTGGTGTAAAGAAAATATACAATAATAACTTCCAGAAGAAGAGCAGCACCAACTGTAATGAGGGCTTTTTTATAAATTGTTTTCATAATTTTTTCGAAAAATGTTATTTTGAATTAAATTAAGTAAAATCGCAGTACAGTACAAAAATTGATTGTTCCAAACTAAAAAACTTGGAGTTCAGATATAATCGTTTAGATTTTTTATATCATAACAATAATAGCAAATCAAATTCCAGAACGCAATCAGGTTTTATTGGTAACGAAATACTTTTTTAAAAATGTACCAGATTATCAATCTGTCAAAAGTGTAAATGTCAGGGAGTATCATAATACAATTGTCACGAAATTTAGTATTAGTTAATTGGTTAAAAATTCTTTAGATTATTGTATGATAATCACAATAACCACTTGATTTTATTGAAATATACAAGTATTTTTTAATTGCAATTCGGAGGCGATTTATGGCAATATTGAATAAATATAAAAAAATTCAGGAACAATTGAATATTATTAGCGAATCCGAGAAAATTCGTGAAGTTATCGAATTAGTCATGTCTGTTGCTCCGACTAATATTTCCGTTCTTATTATGGGCGAGAGTGGCGTGGGAAAAGAAGTTGTGGCTAAAGCAATTCATCAGTTAAGCCCAAGGCACGATAAACAGATGATATCAGTAAATTGTGGGGCTATACCAGAGGGATTGTTAGAAAGCGAATTATTTGGTCATGAAAAAGGTGCTTTTACTGGGGCAATCGCAACCAAAAAAGGTTATTTTGAATTAGCCGATGGAGGTACAATTTTTTTAGATGAAATCGGTGAGACACCTTTACATACGCAAGTGAAATTGTTAAGAGTTTTGGAGACAGGTGAATTTATGCGTGTTGGTAGTGGTGAGTTACGTAAAGTGGATGTCCGGGTGATTGCTGCTACTAATCGAGATTTAGCAGAGATGGTTCGAAAAAATCAATTCAGAAAAGATCTCTATTATCGCTTAAAAACGGTAACCATTGTAGTTCCTCCTTTACGTGAGAGAAGAGAAGACATTATACCTTTGTTAAAATATTTTGTTGACCAAGCAGTGAAGAAAAATAACATCGAATTTGCAGGATTTACTCAAGAAGCGCTGGAATTAATCGAGCGTTACAGTTGGCCTGGTAATGTAAGGGAATTAAAAAACTTTGTTGATTCAATCATCGTTCTTTCTGCTGGAAAATTAGTTGACGCACAGATGGTGAGAGATCAATTGACTCATTTGGAAGAGGTTAAAGAAGAACCTAATGTTCTACCAATGCCTGTCAATAAAAGTGTTGAAGAGACTGAAAGGGAATTGATTTACAAAGCGTTATTGTCTTTGGGTGTAGAAATAAGAGAGATGAAGGAAATGCTGATTGATTTACATCGGCGAGTGGATAACCAGATTATACATGATGATATTCAGGATGCTGTTTATTCAGATGATATTCAGCCTATCGAAGAGATGGAAAAGCAGATGATCAAAAAAGCACTTCAGAAATTTCATGGAAATAAACGAAAAGCAGCTCAGGCTTTACAAATCAGTGAGAGAACTTTATATCGGAAGTTAAGAGAATATGAAATACAGTAAAATTTACCTTCTAATTTTGATCAGTGTTTTTTTATCTTGTGTAAAGTACTCTTTTAAAGGAGCACTTCCGTCATATCTTCAAACTATTTACATCGGTGAGTTTCAGAATCAGACTCAATATCCACAAGTAATGGAAAAATTGAATCAGAAAATGACTGAAGCCTTCATCAAAGACAATTCTCTTCGCGTCATTGATGATCGAAATTCTGCTGATCTTGTTTTAGAAGGTGTTGTTGTTTCTATACAGAAAAAACCAGTAAGTATTACTATAGGTGGAGATACACAAAGATTAAGGGAAAATGTACAAGAATTTCACATGGTTGTTACTGTAAAAGCAGAGTGTATGAATAAACATACCCAAAAACCACTTTGGAGTAGTTCTTTATCACGTTATGGTGTTATTTCAGGGAACGCTCTTGGAGACGAAATTGATTTAGCTATTGATGATGCTATTGATCAATTAGTTGAAGATATTTTGACGAAAACTATCGCTGCATGGTAAAGTTTTTTATCATTTATTTAATTGAAGTTTTAATTAAATCATTAGAGGGGATATCATGATTCAATCTCTGACTTTGGAGAAACTGGAACAATTATGTAAAAACCATCCAGATTCTCTAGCTTTTGCCCATCTTGCAGCAAAATATCTTGAGGTAAAAGAATATGATAAAGCTCTGGAAATTTGTAAGAAAGGAATTCCGAAGCATCCCGAATATGCCTTTGGACGATATATTTTAGGTTTGACTTATTATTATCTTAAAAATTATGATGAAGCCAAAAAAGAGTTAGAAGTGGCTCTTGCCCTTGATCCTGCGATTCCACAAGGGTGGAAAATTATAGGTTCAATCAGTGAACAAATGAAATTAACTCTTCAAAGCAAGGAGAATTATTTGCACTATTATCTTACCGATTATTTTAGCAATGAGGCTGCAAATAGTTTTTACAAGAAAGAAGCGGTTGAAATGGAATTGTCTGAGTCCGATCTAGGTAAAAGAAAAGATGTGCCAGAAACTGAAGAAGAAATTGTTGAAAAGACAACAGATGGGGAAATTGATCAGCTATTTAAAATAACAGAGACTACAAAAGAAGCTGACGAGTTTGATAAAACATTAGATGAAGTATTTAAAGAAACAACTCCCAGTATTAGTAGGGGGACAGAAGATGATTTTAAGAATGAATTAGCTGAAGAAGAATTTTCTGAGGAAGTTACCGAAAAGATAACTGAATCGGAAGAATCTGATACAGGCAGCGATGATGAGTTTACTGAGGCCATGGAATCATTTTTTAAAGATTATGAAAAGTCAGGAAAAGAGGCAGAAGTTAAAACCCCAGAATCTGAAGAAGAGACTGAAAAGAAAGAAGATATTACTGCTGAAACCGAGTTAGAATTAGAAGGGACATTTACACCATCCGAGGAAGAAATTGTGGGAGAAAAAGAAGAAGCAGCTCAAGAGGAAGTTGAACCAGAATTTCCAGAGGATTTTATTGAAGAGGAAGAACCACTCGATTTTAGTACTGTTGTTGCTGATATAATCTCGGAACGTAATGAAGAATTTACAAGTTTTGATGAAAGCAAAAAAGGTGAGGAGTTAAAAGAAGTAGAAGAATCAGATGATCAATTTAAAGGAGAGAAAGCAGAAAGAGAAACAGAACAGGAAACTAAAAAAGACCAAGAAGATGTGATTCAAACTGAACAACTTACACAAGATGAAACAAAAGAAGAAACCACACACTTTGGTCGTCCCCCAATTCTTTCTCCTACTTTGGGAGAAATTTATATTGCCCAGGGCCGATTTGAGGAAGCTATCGATATTTTTCGACAATTACTGGATAAAGATCCGGAAAATTCCCGATACCGTAGAAAAATAGCAGATTTGGAAGAAATTCTAAAAAAGCAAAAATCCAGGCAGTCAGAAAAATAAAATATTAAATTCTCTAAAAAGAAAAAAATAGACATTTTATGAAAAGATGGAAGGTATCCTTTTTTCATAAAAAGATTTAAATTTTTTAAATCATCTAACTCAAAATCAATCCGAATTTTGTAATTCTTTTTTAATAAAAATACCATGTATTTTTCAATAATACATTTTAAAAAATGTTGATGGATCGGAAAAATTCAATAGATTAATATGTATTAGGACTTAAAAACACTTCTTCGATTAAGGAAGTTGGTCAAACTCTGAAACTGACGTCGGGGATTAGCAAAGAGAAACCGAGTTATTTTTTTAAGTTCATACATAACTGGATAATTTGTTTTATCTATAAAAGTGAACTTTATTTAAAATCCGAGTTCTTATAGCCTGGATTGGTGAAAGAGATATGTCAAATATCATTCTCGGCATTATTTATTATGGGATTGATTGTTCCAGTCTTGGTGGCTATGTGAAAATAAAATAATCTTTGGAAAGCTGCTGCAAGAATGTGAAATTATTATGTTTATTTATTATTAATGGTAATTCTCTCGTTAGTTTAGATGAGAAGAATGATGATGATGGTATTTAGGTGGAATCTGAAAAATAAAAATAAGAAAAAGGGAAAACAGGTATTTACATTTAATATTGGCAGTTTAATGTTCAAGAAAGGAAAATTCGTTGTTTTGAAATAGGAGAGTGGTAGATGATTTATAAAAATTGCATTGTCATTGCCATAACCGGTGGTATGGGCTGTGGGCAAAGCACAGTGGCTTCTTTATTAGAAAAAATGGGAGTGAAGGTGATCAATGCCGATCAAGTGGCTAAGCAGGAGATCGAAAAAAATAAAGAAATTCAGCGAGAACTAAAAAAAGTTTTTGGAAGCAGGATTTTTTACCGTAATGGACGATTAAACAGAAAATTATTGGCAAGAATTGCTTTTTCGGATTTAGCAAAAACGAACCGTTTAAATCGGATTGTCCATCCTCAAATGGTATCCCGAATTCTTGAAATCATTGAAGAAGCACGCGAATCAGGTAAGTATTCCATCATTGCCGTTGATGCTGCTTTAATCTACGAACTTAATTTAGAACATATGTTTGACGCAGTAGTAGTGGTAGTTTCGCGAATGAAGAACCGCATCGAAAGAATTAAGGCACGAGATAAGTTGTCAGAGAAAGAAATTATCGATCGTATAAGTAAACAAATTCCTATTGAAGAGAAAATGAAATGGGCAGATTTTGTTATTGAGAATAACCAGGATTTGAAAGCATTAGAAACAAGAACAAAGATGCTTTATCATAAATTGCTGAAACTGGTAAAGCAAAAGAAAGCCGCAAATGAATAATACAGATTTTAATCATACCGAAAAAATTTCAAAATAATCTCCTCGATGAATTGATTTGTTAGAGGAAGGTTTTAAAAAATATTCAGAGCAAAATTTGAATTCATTTTGAATAGATGACATCTATTCTTTGATTTGCATGGCTCTATCCTTGTCTATTTTTTCATTCCATTTTAAATTCAATCTCAATTCTCTTATGGACTAAATATTCATATTTCGAATTCAATAATATATGATAAATAAGTTCATTTATCCTCATTTTTACTTGTTTTTAAGTTTGAACATAAACTCAAATATTTTAAACCAGGCTAATTCTATTTAATTAATTTTTTAAGACAGATTTATTAAATTAATTAGTGCCTGTTCAAATTTTTCAAAATTGAATTGCTGTATTACCGCTTCCATGGCTTCTTTTATCTTATCGTTTTTTAAATTGCCGATGCTTCCTTCATGAGTGTATTGTATCTGTTGAGGTGGCGTAAACCCGCCCTGTTGGATGTCTTTTGCAACTTTTTGATATGCAGTACGAAAGGGCATACCCTGCATGACCAATTGATTCACTGCTTCAACTGAAAACAGATGCTGGTAAATATCATTGTTTTTGATTTCTTTGTTGACTTTGATATGTTTCAACATAAAACATGTGATTCTCAGACAATGTTGAAGATCAGAAAATGCCGGCAGAAAATTTTCTTTTAATACTTGCAAGTCTCGATGGTAGCCTGAAGGCAAGTTGGCTGTAATTATTGAGATCTCATTAGGTAAGGTTTGCAATTTATTACATTTTGCCCTGATGAGTTCAAAAACATCCGGATTCTTTTTATGGGGCATGATGCTGGAGCCAGTAGTTAATTCATCCGGGAAAGAAATGAACCCAAAATTTTGATTCATATAAAGACAAACGTCTGCGGCAAATTTCGCCAGTGTGGAAGCCACGAGGGAGAGTGCATAGCTGACCACTTTCTCGGTTTTACCTCGACCCATTTGGGCATAAACAACATTGTAATTCATGGAATCAAATCCTAACAATTCAGTTGTTAGCTGACGATTGATGGGCAGCGAGGAACCGTAACCAGCAGCAGAACCTAACGGATTTTTATTAATGATTTGGTAAGCTGCATACAACATAATTACATCGTCCACCAGACTCTCTGCATAGGCCGCAAACCACAATCCAAATGATGAGGGCATGGCCAGTTGCATATGAGTATATCCCGGGAGAAATACTTCTTTATACTGTTCGCTTAAACTCAGGAGTTGGTCGAATAGTCGCAGGGTTTCCGTTACAATTTGCCTTATTTGATCTCTCACAAACAAGCGAATATCAACTAAAACTTGATCATTCCGGGAACGACCAGCATGAATTTTTTTCCCTGTTTCACCTAACTTATCAGTTAAAATCAATTCGATTTGTGAATGCACGTCTTCCACGCCTTCCTCAATTCGAAAGTCACCCTGTTCAATGTGTTGATATATTTGTTTAAGTACAGTATGAATTTGTTCGAATTCTTTATTCGACAAAAGACCAACAGATTCGAGCATTTTTGCATGAGCAATAGAACCTAAAACATCATATTTACTCAATAGAAGGTCTAGATTGCGATCTTTTCCAACTGTAAATTCTTCAATTTCTTTGACGATGCTAAAGCCTTTATCCCATAGTTTCATTTGTCTAAATCTTTATTTTATTTTTCTCAAAGTTTTTCATTAAGTTTTTCTAAAAATTCGATATATTTTTCAATTCCTTCTTTTATTTCTTGCTTATATATAAATTCATCAGCAGTATGTGACCTTTCTGATTCACCAGGCCCCATTTTGACAGAAGGAACTGGAATTACTGCCTGATCAGATGTGGTTGGAGAACCAAACAACCGAATACCCAGGTTTTGTGCGGCTTGTACCAGTGGATGATCTTTCTCTATTTTAGAAGGTTGCAGTCGAGTTGAACGCGGTGTTACCTCACTCTGGACATGTCTTTTAACAATTTCAACAATTTCCTCATTGGAATACGCATCGGTTGTTCGGATATCCACTGTAAATTGGCAGGTATCTGGAATAATGTTATGCTGTACTCCGGCCTGTATCATTGTCACTGTCATACGAATGGGGCCAAGTGTTTCGGATTCTTTTGGAAATCGATATGAATGAAACCATTGAATGTCCTGAATAGCTTTTATAATAGCGTTTTCACCATTGTCACGTGCTGCATGTCCTGACTTACCTCTGGCAACACAATCCAACACTACAAGCCCTTTTTCAGCAATGGCCATCTGCATACCAGTTGGTTCACCCACTATGGCAAAATCCACTTTACCAAGGTCTGCGAAAATAGCCTCGATGCCATTAACACCTGAATTTTCTTCTTCGGCAGTGGCTGCAATAACCAGATTGAATTTAAGATCAGCCCGATGGTAAAAATACCTGAAGACTGCGATGAGACTTACTAATGAGCCACCAGCGTCGTTGCTACCCAGACCGTAGATTTTACCATCTTTCTCAAACGGTTTAAACGGATCTAAAGTCCAACCTTGATTTGGCGCTACCGTATCATGGTGTGAATTGAGAAGTAACGTTGGCGCTTCCTGTTTAAAATGTCGATTGTAAGCCCAAACGTTGTTCAGTTTTCTATGGTAGTTCATTTGTTTGTCTTTAAAAAATAATTCAATCCGATTTGCTGTATCCTTCTCTTCCATACTTAAAGAAGGAATCGAAATCAGATCCTTTAAGAGTTCAATAGCATCCTGTTTTATTTTGTTTAAGTTTCCCATATTAAAAAGCAGTGATGACAATTACCTCAAGTTAATTTTAATTCTGTGCCTATTGGAACCTCATTGTTCAAAGCATATAATAGATCTTTCGAATGACAGATTTTTACCCGGTTAGTACCCGCTTTCAGCGCCTCAAATGCTGTATCCATCTTAGGAATCATTCCGCGAGTAACAACTTGATCAGCTTTTAGTTTACTGTATGTCGTCCAATTAACTTCCTTTAATAGCGAATCGGATCGATTAATATCCAACAAAAGACCGGGTTGATCAAAACAATAAAATAAGTTTGTTTCATATTTTTCAGATAAAGCAGAAGCTATTTTAGATGCAATAGTGTCTGCATTGGTATTCAACATGTTTCCCTTTAGATCATGTGTCAATGGAGCAATAACTGGTATCAGTCTTTGATCAATTAACATTTTTAAAGAATTTGTGTTTACAGAGGTAATATCTCCGACAAATCCAAAATCAATTTCTTTAATCTGCCGTTTATGGGCTTTTATGATATTTGCGTCCGCGCCCGTCAGTCCTATGGCATTACAACCCAGTGCTTGCAATTGACTGACAATCCTTTTATTAATCAATCCGCCATAAACCATTAGTACCACTTCCAACATTTCCTGGTCTGTTATCCGGCGTCCATTCACCATTTGTGGCTGAATGCCAAGAGATTTGGCTATTTCACTGGCAATTTTTCCACCACCATGGACCAGAATTTTTGGTTCCGGAATCTGGGAGAAATCCACTAAAAAACTGTTTAAATTTTCGGGTTGGTCAATAATGTTACCCCCGATTTTTATAATATATAATCTTTCCATATCCTCAATACTTTTTTAGCACCTGATCAAGCGCGTTTAGAAAAATATCAGCCTCTTTTTGTGTAATGCTCAAAGGAGGCAAAAGCCGTATGGTGTTTTTATTGGACGAAGAGCCTGTGAAAATTTTGTGTTTATTCAATAGTTCCTTTCTTAAATCAGCACAGGGAAAGGGGAACTCCAACCCGATCATCAACCCAATACCACGCACTTCTGCAACTTTGTGATTAAAGGATTTAAGATTTTTCATTAAATAATCGCCTATTCTTTTTGCGTTATTGATTAGGTCCTCTTTTTCAATAACGTTTAGAACAGCCAATCCAGCAGCACAAGCCAGATGATTGCCTCCAAAAGTAGTCCCAAGTATTCCAATCATCGGTTTAATGTTCGGATGGATAAGTACACCACCTATCGGAAAACCATTTCCCATACCTTTGGCAACTGTAATCAGATCAGGTTGGATATTTGCATATTGATGAGCGAAAAATTTCCCGGAACGCCCATACCCTGATTGCACCTCGTCCAAAATAAAAAAGGTTTTTGTTTTTGTACAGAGTTCTCGGATAAATTGTAGAAAACCTTTTTCAGGGACATGCACTCCTCCAACACCTTGGATACCTTCAATAATGACGGCACAAATATCTTGTTGCAATAAGGTATGTTCGATGGCCACACGGTCATTTAACGGTAGAAAAATTACTTCATGTGTGTTATTTAATGGTGCCCTGATTGTTGGATTATCCGTTGCCGCCACTGCAGCCGAAGTTCTTCCGTGAAAGCTTCCCCGGAAGGCCACAATTTTTTTCCTTCCATTCTGAAAAGAAGCCAGTTTCAGCGCATTTTCATTTGCTTCGGCTCCAGAATTGCATAAAAACAGCTGATAGTTGGCGTAACCCGACATTTGACCCAGTTTTTCGGCTAACTCTGTTTGCAGATGATTAATTACTGAATTGGAATAAAATCCAAGGCGATGAAGTTGCTTAGACAGAGCATGGGTATAATAAGGATGAGAATGTCCAATTGAGATTACGGCATGTCCACCATAAAAATCTAAATAAACTGTACCATTTCGATCCCAAAGATAACAACCCTGAGCTTTTACCGGTTCAATTTGAAAAAGATTGTAAACATCAAATAATTTCATGTCTAATCCAAATTTTTTAGAATACTACAGATTTAAATTTTAATCCGGCGGTTTCTTTCAGTCCAAACATAATATTCATGTTTTGGACAGCCTGACCGGAGGCACCTTTGAGCAGATTATCAATAATGCTGATAATCAGAAGTTGATCATTATGTTTTTCTAAGTGTAAAAAGCAATTATTGGTGTTGACAACTTGTTTAACATCAATATTTTTCAGGCTAATATATGTAAATGGATGAGTTTGATAAAAATCCTGGTAAAGTGTTATAGCCTGTTCAAAAGTAAGGTCTGTTTTCAGATAACAAGCAGCCAGAATTCCCCGAGTGAAACTTCCTCGATATGGCAAAAAATATAAAGTAAAAGGATGTTCTGGATTAAATTTCCCAAGATGGTATCGAATTTCTGTTAGATGTTGATGTTGAAAAGGTTTATACACTGATATATTGCCATGTCGCCAACTAAAATGCGTAGTTATTGTAGGTTTCTGTCCGGCGCCAGTAGAACCGGTAATGGCATTAATATGAATGTCACCTTTTAAATATCCAAATTTTGCCAGTGGAAGAAGAGCAAGTTGAATAGCAGTGGCAAAACAACCTGGATTTGCAATCCGTTTTGCACTGGAAAGCACAGATCTATTCATTTCAGGTAAACCATACACAAATTCTTTCTGATCCATGCGGAAATCCTGACTTAAGTCAATTATTCTGATTCCATTATCAATGTTGTTTTCAGAAAGAAATTTTTGGGAATCGCCGTGATTCAAGCACAAGAATAGAATGTCCACATCTTCTGAAAGATGGTTTGTAAATTGCATCTCGGTTACACCCATCAGATCAGTATGAACATCGTAAAGATAATCTCCAGAATGACTTTTGCTGTGAACGAAATTGATTTCGCAATACGGGTGTTGCAAAAGAATTCTGATAAGTTCGCCGCCAGTATACCCAGCGCCACCAATAATGCCTGCTTTAATTTTCTTCATTTTTCTTCGTCACCTTATAATAAATCATGGTTTGATTGGCAAGTATCTTTGCAAAGCCTCTTACATCCTCGCCTCTCCAATGATTGTACATCTCTCCATAGGTGGCAAATTCAGGAGCCATCATATCATATGGAGAAGTAATTCCCAGCACCTGGAATCGGTAAGGCGCTAACAAAACAGATACAGTACCCGTAACATATTTTTGTGTATTCTCTAAGAATTTTTCTATATCACGCATCACAGGATCCAGAAATTGACCTTCGTGTAAAAGGATTCCATACCAATTCGCCAACTGATCTTTCCAGTACAATTGCCATTTAGTTAGAACGTGTTTTTCCAGAGCATGATGGGCCTTTATGATTACCAGTGGTGCTGCGGCTTCAAAACCCACTCTTCCTTTAATACCAATAATTGTATCGCCGACATGCATATCTCTACCCAGCGCAAAAGGACCTGCGATTTTTTCTAATTCTCTGATGGCGTCTACAGGATTTTCAAATTTTTGTCCATTGATTCCTGTCAATTCTCCCTTCGTAAAAGACAACTCAATGGTCTCTGGTTCTGTTTTACTTAACTGTGTCGGAAATGCTTCTTCGGGAAGATATTCGCAAGAAGTTAGAGTCTCTTTACCTCCAACCGAAGTTCCCCACAATCCCTTATTAATAGAATATTTAGCTTTAGACCAATCTTCTTGAATATCATATTTTTTGAGGTATTCAATTTCTTCATTTCTGGAAATTTTATTGTCCCGAATGGGTGTAAGAATCTCGATGACAGGAATTAAGATATTAAAAATCATGTCGAAGCGTACCTGATCATTCCCGGCTCCTGTACTACCATGGGCAATATAACCAGCTTTCACTTCTTTGGCAAAGTTTGCAATAGCTATAGCCTGAAAAACGCGTTCTGAACTCACCGAAAGGGGATAAGTATTGTATTTGAGAACATTTCCAAAAATGAGATACTTAATGCATTTTTGATAAAAATTATTTGTTTCATCAAGTACCACATGTTTTCTAACACCAAGCTTTAATGCTTTTTTTTCAATTTCATCCAGTTCTTCCTGGGAAAATCCACCAGTATTTACCGTTACAGAATATACATCCAGTTTTTTCTCCTCAGAAAGGTATTTGGCACAATAACTTGTATCAAGACCACCACTAAAGGCTAAAACAACCAGTGGTTTTTTTTCCTGAATTACAACTTTTTCTTTCTTCTCGTTAGGATCATATAAAAGAGCCGTACATAAACAATTTTTTCGATTATTTCTTTCCAATATATAGTAATTAACGCAGCTTTTACATCCATCCCAGAATTCTTTATCACTTGTTAGTTCAGAATATGGAACAGGTTTATACCCCAGCTCAGTATTAATTTTCATGACAGCAGGACTGGTGGTAATTCCAAACAATTTCGAATTAGGATATTTCTTGCGAGATAGTTTAAAGGCTACCTCTTTGATTGTTTTGCCGAGATGCTGGTTCCTGAATTCAGGAGCTACAATAAGGCCAGAATTTGCAATATATTTACCGTGTGTCCAGGTTTCAATATAGCAGAAACCAGCTAAACGGCCATCAATATGTGTGGCAATAATACCTTTGCCTTCGAGAATCTTTGATCGGATATATTCAGGCGATCTTTTGGCAATACCAGTCCCTCTTATTTTAGCACTTTCTTCAATTAATTTGCAAATACTTTCTGCATATTTTTCGTGCTCAGGTTTGGCTACCTGTACAATGAAATTGCCTTTTCGTATGGTTAATTCTTCGTACACTTCTTATACCCCTCCTTTTAATTAGGTTAAACTTCACCTAAAAAATTCATCTATTCCGATGGATATTTTGATTATTTGGAATAGATGTGCGATACTAGTGTTGTTGTATTATAATGCGCCCCGTAGACCCAGAGGGTCTACGGCGAGGAGTGATAATCCAATTTACGCGAAGTAGAGTGGAAAGGTGAATATTCGAATGAAAATACTGGAGCATAATCAACCCAGTGAGAAGCTGATTCAAATCGGAAGTAAAATCTCCAGAAAAATTTGTGAAACTTAATTTGTACACTTTCGCGCTCCAGGTTAAAAATTAGCACAAATTATAATAACTTTTTTTTAAATTAGCAAGAAGATTTTTGATAAATTTCACATTTTCTAATTAATAATGTAAATATTACACTATATTGAATAAAATAGCATTTGAACAGCTAAATATTCTGCATTATCTTTTGATATAATTCCAGACGAAAAAAACTAATATAAAATCCTGTTTTAAATAAGAAAATAGCTAAGAAGAGTGTACTGATAATCTCTCCAGAGTTTCTTTTATAATCAAAGAGCCCATTTCATCTGTCCCAACTTTTTTTCCACCCTCCAGATTAAGATCAGGGGTATGATATTTTTTAGCCAATACAATAGCAACAGCTTCTTCTATGGCATTGGCAGCTTCGTTTTGATTAAATGTGTAGCGTAACATCATCGCGACCGAGTTGATCATGGCAATGGGATTCGCGATGTTTTTACCGGCAATATCTGGCGCTGAACCATGTACTGGTTCGTAGAGTGCTGTACCATCTCCTAAACTTGCCGAAGGGAGCATACCCAACGATCCTGTGAGCATACTAGCTTCATCACTCAAAATATCTCCGAACATATTTTCGGTTAGAATTACATCAAATTGTTTTGGGTATCGCACCAATTGCATAGCACAATTGTCCACTAACATATGTTCCAAGGTAACATCTGGGAAATCTGTGGCAACTTCTTCCACCACATTGCGCCATAGTTGAGAAACCACCAAAACATTGGCTTTGTCAACGGAAGTTACTTTTTTTCGCCGGAGTTGGGCAAACTCAAATGCTTTTTGGGCAATACGCCGTATCTCATGCTCCCGGTAAGACATGGTATTAATTGCTAATTTTTCACCGTTCTCTTCGATAATATGGGCTGGTTCGCCAAAATAGAGTCCACCCGTTAATTCTCGAACAACCAGAATATCTATTCCCTGAACGATTTCAGGTTTCAAAGTCGATGCATGTAGTAATACATCATAAAGACGAGCCGGTCGAAGATTACAATATACACCCAGACCAGCTCTTAAAGCCAGCAAGGCTTTTTCGGGTCGCAAATGCGAGGGATTATTGTCAAATTCTGGCGATCCTACAGCTCCTAACAAGACAGCATCGGCTTCTTTACATTTTTCTAACGTGCCATCTTGCATGGGAACACCAAATTTTTTTAAGGCTGTACCACCTACTGCAAATTCTTCAAATTCAAATTCTACGTCAAGAAATTCCTGTAAAGCTCGAAGAAGCCTAACGCCTTGAGCAGTAACCTCCTGTCCAATTCCATCTCCAGGTAAAACAACAATTTTTTTCTTTTCTGGCATATTATTTTCCTCCTAACATTCCTGTTTCTCGTGCGTAAGCAAAAATTCCACCAGCTTTGATGATGTCAGCTACCTGCCCCAAATCTTTGATGGGGTAGCGTTCTCCGGTTCGATTGTTTTTGATGTAGCCTTCATCGAGGTTAACTTCCGCTTCGTCACCTGTATGAAATTTATCTACAAGCGAAATTTCCGATTCAACCGGGATCAGAAAACCTCCATCGATTGCATTACGATAAAAAATGCGAGCATAACTGGGGGCCACTACACATCTTACCCCGGCAATTTGCATGGCTTCCGGCGCATGTTCCCGAGAGGAACCACAACCGAAATTTTTTCCAGCAACTACTATGGAAAACTGACTCTTTGACTGACCGGGTTTTACAAAAGGAATATTTCCCTGAGGCAACCCTGATTGTTCTAAAGGGACCCCGGATAAAGCATACTCTCCATACTTTTTTCGCTCTTCTGGATCATCTAAACTGTAAACAAGATGTTTTGCAGGAATAATTTGATCAGTGTCTATATCATCTCCTAATACAAAAACTTTTCCTTTAATGATGTCTCCCATATTTTTTCCTTTACCGTAATTCTAAGTTATTTTTGTTATTATTACTTTTTAAAATTTAAAACTGTCCTTCCTCCGTGACCATATTGATACTTTTTCTAAAGTAAAGGAATTTATTATTATTCCAGGAAGTCTCTGGGATCAGTTATTTTACCTTTTACGGCCGATGCCGCGACTGTATAAGGAGATGCCAGATAAACTTGCGCGGCTTTTGAGCCCATTCTTCCCGGAAAGTTTCGGTTTGTGGTGGAAATACACACTTCATTGCCATTCAAACGTCCAAATGTATCAGCCGGTCCGCCCAAACAGGCTGCGCAAGAAGGATTACCGATTTTTACTCCGGCATCCTCAAAAATTTGCCAGAGTGTTCGACCATTTAAATAAGTTTCTTTTAGTTGTTGACTGATAAGTGTGGTAGCTGGTACCACAAATGTGTCAATTTTGACTGGATTATCTTTCAATATCCTGGCGGCCGCCAGAAAATCACTAAATTTACCCCCTGTACACGATCCAATATATGCCCTGTCCAGAGGGGTATTTCTCAGCTCAAAAACGGTGGCTTTGTTATCCGGGGAGTGAGGTTTGGCCACCATGGGCTCCAATTCTTCAGCCTTGTACCGATAAATGCTATGGAATTTAGCATCCGGATCATTTTCAAAGATTTCATAAGAAGCCTGAGTCCTCTTACGAACGTATTCTTCTGTTTTTTCGTCTGCTTTTATGATTCCATTTTTTCCACCAGCTTCGATAACCATGTTGCATAAAGTCATCCGGTCCTCCATTGTCATAGTTTCTACTCCGCTTCCTGCAAATTCCATCGCCCGGTATGTGGCTCCATCTACGCCGATGTCGCCTATGATACGAAGAATGATATCTTTGGCCATCACGTATGGTGGAATCTTCCCTTCTATTTCAAAGCGCATGGTTTCCGGAACTTTGACCCACAACTTACCTGTTCCCAGGATGAAGGCTGCATCGGTATTGCCAATACCTGTTGCAAATTCGCCAAATGCACCCGCGGTACAGGTATGACTATCTGTTCCAAAAAGCACCTCTCCCGGTCGGGTCCAGCCTTCTTCGGAAAGTGCTACGTGACATACGCCTTTATAACGTGGTGTTCCTACATCATAGTAATACGGGAGATCTTGTTCTTTAGCAAATTCCCGGAGAATTTCAATATTTCGTTTCGCATGCACATCGTTTGTAAAGATGTAGTGGTCTGGTATAATAACCACTTTCTCCCGATTCCACACCTTTGCAGCGGGACCGAACTGTTTTTTAAAGATGCCAATTGTAGGTGGGCCACATACATCGTGGGTCATCAGAACATCCACATCTACCCAGATGTTTTCTCCGGCTTCTACTTTAGATAATCTGGCATGTTTAGCTAAAATCTTTTCCGTGATAGTCATTCCCATAATAACTGTCTTTCTCCTGTATAATTATGATCCACTCAATTCTACTTTTTATCTAATTTATTTCATGAAGCAACACCCATGGGTTCTGACTGGAAATTCCGTTTTTTCAAAATGTTTATTAAATCTTCGTCGGTGATTTCTTTAATTTCATCAGCTAAAGCCATTACTTCGCGATAAACTTTTTCCAATTCGGCCTTGTTGAGGCGGTAGCCCAGGTTTTCGCAGCGGACCATCAAAGCATGACGACCACTGTGTTTACCTAGAACCAGTCGATTTCTTTCGATACCCACAGATTGCGGAGTCATAATTTCGTAAGTTAAAGCATTCTTTAATACTCCATCCTGATGAATGCCGGCTTCATGAGCAAAAGCGTTTTTACCAACGATAGCTTTATTAGGTGGTACCGGAATCCCAATAATGGAAGATAATAATTGACTACTTGGATAAAGTTGTTCTGTCTGGATTCCGAGTTCCACATTGTATAATTGATTACGAGTTACTAACGCCATTACTACTTCTTCAAGGGCTGCGTTTCCAGCTCTTTCACCGATACCATTAATGGTGCATTCTACCTGATCAGCACCATTTTCAACAGCAGCAAGAGAGTTGGCAACAGCCAAACCCAAATCGTTATGAGTATGCGAACTTAAGCGGATATTATTAGCTTCTGGAACGTGTTTACGAATTTCTGCAAACATTCGCCCATATTCGCCGGGAGTTGCATATCCCACTGTATCTGGTAAATTAACGGTAGTAGCGCCAGCACGAATGGCTGTTCGAACAACATCAAATAAAAAGTTGAGATCAGAGCGACTGGCATCTTCTGCAGAAAATTCGACATCTTCGGTGTATCTTCTTGCTCTATTAACACTTTCCTGGATTGCTTTTAAGACTTGGTTGTGATCCATGTGTAATTTATATTTCATATGAATTTCACTGGTAGCGATAAATGTATGAATGCGAGGTCTTCGTGCTTCCTGCAGAGCTTCCCAGGCCCTGTCAATATCTTGCGAGCATGCCCGACAAAGTGCGGCTACTGTTGATGAACGGATTTCTTTAGAGATGGCTTTAACTGCCTGAAAATCACCTTCGGATGCAATGGGGAAGCCTGCTTCGATTACATCAACATTCAAGCGCTCGAGTTGTCGGGCCATTTTCAATTTTTCTTCTATGTTCATGCTACAACCGGGAGATTGTTCACCATCCCGGAGCGTTGTATCAAATATGAATACTTTCCTTTTCATTTTGTTGCTCCTTTTGTGGTTGAAACTGATGTTTTTTAAGCAAAAAATAAGTATAAGAATCAACCAGAGCTTGCCAACTGGCTTCTATAATATTTTCTGAAACACCTATTGTTGACCAGCGGTTTTCTTCGTACTGTGTTTCGATTAATACTCTTACACGAGACGCTGTTCCGGTTTTTCCCGCTTCATTAAGTACACGCACTTTGTAATCAACAAGATGAATAGTAGAAATCTCTGGATAAAAATGCATCAAAGCCTTTCGTAAGGCATTGTCCAGAGCGTTTACCGGACCATTACCCCGGGCGGCTGTATGTTCTTCATGGCCATCCACAATAACCCGAATGCTGGCTTCGCTACGTGACGTTTTAGAACCATCTTTTTCGGTAAACTCTCTAAAACCAGCAAGTTCAAAGAAGACAGGAGTTGTCCCGCGATACCGTTCTACCAACAATTCAAAACTGGCCTCAGCCGCCTCGAAGCTATATCCCTTATTTTCTAACTCTTTAATTTCTTGAACAATTGCTGCGACTTTCTCGCTATCTA
>CAYLYM010000045.1:0-27543 GCA_964387645.1 uncultured Calditrichaceae bacterium
TTTCAAATCGGATAAATGCACCTTTCGCTCGATCCACCGTCACATTTCGTACCCAAACATTTTCGATACACCCCCCTCTATCCAGATTCGATTTAAAATAAATTGTGGAGAAGGCTTCTCCAACCCGACAATTTTCCATGAAAATATTTCGTACACCGCCCGACATCTCGCTGCCAATGCACAAACCATTGGCTTTTGATCGAATGTTGCAATTTCGGATAACCACGTTTTCGGTAGCCTGTCCAATACGCCATCCATCCTGATCCCGCCCTGATTTTATGGCTATACCATCATCGCCAGTATTAAAAGTACAATTTTCAATCAAGACGTCCACACAAGCATCTGGATCACACCCATCATTATTGGGATTCCAGCTTTCTACGGTGACATTTCGGACAATCACATTATTACAAAATACTGGATGAATTACCCAAAAGGGTGAATCATGGATGGTTATTCCTTCGATTAAAACATTTTTACAACCGTAAGGCTGAATCATGCTAGGTCGCAACCAATGGCCTTTACCAAACACGCGTTCATTTACCGGCAAACCATCATTCCCCATTTGTCGTAATTTCTTCTGATCTTCTTTTTGTTTAGGTTTCCAAGTGGCAAACCCTTCTTTGGCATTCCCATCGATAATCCCCTCTCCTGTTATGGCAATATTCGTGGCCTGATAGACATATATTAAAGGTGAATAATTAAATAATTCAGTGCCTTCCCATTTAGTTAAAACAACCGGTAAATAATCATCGGGATTGGCACTGAACTTTATTTTGGCTCCTTTTTCCAGGTATAAATGAACGTTACTCTTTAAATGGATTGGTCCATTCACCAAATAATTGCCAGAAGGAACAATCACCCTCCCTCCACCATCCCGATTACATTTATTGATGGCTGTAGTAAAAGCCTCATGACAATCCGTTTGACCATCTCCTACTGCACCAAAATCAGCAACATTATAATCTCGATCTGGAAAAACCGGCGGATGGATTCGACTTAAAATTTCGGAAACCTGATCCCAACCCGACTTCTCAAGATATGTATTCCCGCTTTTAGACCAGGTAGGAAATGAGAACAGAAAGAAATAGACGACAAGAATCCGAATTAAAATTTGATAGTGGAATAACACTTTCTTTTCTTCGATTACTCCCTTCTTTTGAGCTACCTGTTTTTCAACATACTTCCTGATTAAAATTTCCATAAACTTCATTCTCCTCGCTGTTAAACATTGAAACAAAATTAAAATTTTAATTTTAATTCTTGCCAATATTCTATTATGAGCATCTGTTAGCTCAGGGACTTTCAGTCCAGAAAACCAGTCATGCGGTTTCCCGTTATATTGCCACGAGTTGTTATGAGGTAATGAAGCACCAACAACCTTTTAAACCCTATCAATGGAAAAGGGCAAAACAAACGGTTAACGTAAATTAACATTTAATAAGGGGTAGGATATTTATGTCATGTTGTCAGTTCTTCATGTAGCCACTGTCCCAATATGGGGATATTAATTGGGTCAAACCATGATAAGGGCAAGAGGTTCATTCTATATGATGCTCTTACTTGATAACAAAGTGTGTCGGTTAACCCTTACTTTAGTTTTAATGTCTATGATTTACAATAACCCCTCAGGCTCAGATTAATAATAATAGATCAATAAAAATTTATCGGCTGGCATTTCAGTTACAGCAATAATCTACTCTCATTATATCTTCAACACCAACTGACTTTTTTGAAATTCAAAATTTTAAATCACCTGAGCTCCTCGCTATCAACTGTAGGTAATTTGTATTCCCAATATTATTAATAATTTACAGTTTTATAAAACTACTGGTTTTCTACTAACTTACCAGAAATATATTTATGTAAAATACTTGAAATCAATGTCTGGTAAGGAATTCCTTCTTCTAGTGATTTCGCTTTTAAATTCATCAAGTCTCGTTCAGATATTCGGATATTAATTCTTTTATTTTTTAAAAATGTATTTCTTGCGAATCTGGAATATTCTGATTTCTTCTTTTTTAAATGATCTATCGATTTCCATTCATCGTTATCAAAGGAGTCTAATATATCTTTTTCATATTTATCTAAATTCTTCATAGCTTTCTACCTCTTTAAATATTTCTTTGTTGCTTTTCGACTTGGAATAATTGTTTTTAAAAATATCTTTTTATCATCTTCAACAAATGGTATTAAATAAGCATAACTATCATATTCGACGATGAATATCTTTTGGCCTTTATATTTTTCCTTATTTGGATGTTCAATAATATCTAATAAATTCCCCATCTCAATTTGACTTACTATTATCTCAAATGAAATGTTTCTATTCTTTTTAAGTAATTCATTTTTCCTATCATTCCAATCAAAATATTTCATGAAATCATATTAAGCAAATGTATGCCTATTGTCAACAAAATTTTCCGACTTCAAATTTTATTACATGATATTCTATCATAATAGAGACTTGCCGGGCTACTTAAAAATCTCGTCCTTTAAATCGATAAGTAAGTATGACTTCAGAAACATTTTAAAGTAATCCTGGTCCAAGTTCCTTATCCACCGAAACCGCAGCGTCAACTATGATTTCTCCAATTCTATTCTCATACATTATTCATTGAGTCTTTGTATCTCCAGATGACATTTTTATTAGTATAACATTTACTTTTATATTTATTCTCAGTATAACTTGATTTTGCTCAATGGATAAGATTCATATTTTTCATCCATTTTTCACAAAGTTTTGGCCAGACTGAAACAGGCTTTCCAGTTTGTCGTAAACCATAACCATGTCCACCTTCTGCGTAGATATGTAATTCGGCTGGTACGCCTGCTTCTTTCAAGGCCAGGAAGAAATCTATGCTATGTCTTGCCGATACCCGGTCATCTTCTGTACTGATAAGAAAAGCTGGTGGTGTATTTTCTGTAACTTGAAGTTCGTTTGAATACAAAACCTTCCAGTCCATACTGAGATTGTCTCCCAATATACTTCTTTTACTGCCAGGATGCGCATAATCCTTAGTCATGCTAATAAAAGGATAAATCAATATCATAAAATCAGGCCGCGAACTTTGCCTTTCGATGGGATCGGCAGCATTTTCATTGCCATAATCAAAATGAGTACCTGCAGTTGAAGCCAGGTGCCCCCCTGCAGAGAATCCCATTACACCGATCTTCTGCGGATCTAAATTCCATTCTTTTGCTCGGTATCGCACCAGACGAATAGCCCGTTGAACATCTAATTGTGGAAGAAAAACTACATTACCTTTTTGAGGACAAGGTAAACGATATTTTAACACAAATCCAGCAACACCAATTTCATTTAGCCAACGAGCCACATCGTGACCTTCTTTATCAATGGCAAGTCTCCTGTATCCACCGCCGGGACAAATAACAACCCCAGTACCATTGAACTTTTCTGTTGATGGAAGATAAACAGTAAGTGTGGGATTCGAAATGTTTTGTATATGACGATCTAAAATGCTCGAACTCCAGTTCTCAATAATTTCTTCTCCCTCTACACAATTTTTGCCAGGTGGATTTTTATCCCACAGTTTTATTTCAAATGGTTCTGTGGCGCCTGCCAGGCCAATCATAAAAAAAATGATAAATAAAATTTTTTTAAAGGAAGAAGATAATATTAACATACCGTCTCCTTTCTCTATATAACTGATTTTTATTATTTGATAAATACTAATTTATGTGATTTCTCAAACGAACCGCTTTTTATTTTTAAAACGTAGATACCACTGCTTACCCTTTCTCCTTGATCATTAGTTCCATCCCAGATCACCTGGTAAGTTCCTTTCTTCTGAAATGCATTTTTATAAAAAGTTTTTATCACACATCCGTTCATGTCAAAAATTTGCAAATCCACACCGCTATTATATAACAGATTATATTCAATTACCGTTTCACGATTGAAGGGATTGGGATAATTATTCAACAATACATAGCTGATAGCAGTTGAGTCCGATGACTCCTGAGCTTGCTCAAGCACTTTTAAATGCTCATCCAAATATTTGTCTCTTTGTTCAAAGAATGTTCTCATGAAGTCCAATGCAGCTTCCCATTCTGTCATTCCATAGGTATATTCCGGAGCATAAAGTTGTCCCCAGCGCGTTCCTTCGAGCGTAATACCAGGACTAGCCATGGCCTTCTGTCTGTCCAGAATGGCATTAAGAGAATCTACGTTAAGTAAAATACCCCTCAATTCTTCAAGTCGATTGAATACGGCCTGTGCAAATTTCGGCGATGATTCCAATTTATGAAAAAGCTTTGATAAAGGATGTGCAGTTGTTTTGGCAATTCTCTCCAAAATATTGATGTTGATTCTGTTTGCTCCGCCGCCACCTCCCAGAGAGGATTCAGTATCCCAGGGCAGAAAAATCCATTTCGCATTCTCCCTATCTCGATTTCTGGCAGCGTACCAATTATGTCGAGGCCAGTCAACATTCTGGATCCAGACATTTATTACATAAAAATCAATAAAATTTTGAAAATCAATACGGTCCATAAGTGCATTCCAATTCTCAGTTTTGGAAAAATCTAATAAATTAAACCAGGAGACAAACTCATTCCATTTTACTAAATCGCCTTCGGTTGCCTCGATTGCGTTCTTATTTTCATCGGGACCAGGTTTGACAATGTCCCAATTTCCTTTTTCAACATAAGTATCAAAAAAATCATCATTATATCTCTCGACAATGTTGAATATACCCCAATATAAACCATTCAGATACACATGCACATAATCTCCAATAGAAGCAGGTTGATTTACTTTTCGGAAAAGACAGCGATTGAATTCATCTCGAATATACGTAGCGGCTTTTCTCTGTCCACTTGTCCGATGTGTCCAGCTATCATTGTAACCCGCTCGTAAAATAAATTCATCAAATGACTTCAATCGGGAACCCGGAATTATTGGATAATCCAATTTAGCAGGTCCATACTTACTACGAAAATAAAGACGGAAAGAATGTTTTTGACTCTTTTTTCGTGAAGCTCCTCCGTGAATACGGATACCGGCATTAACCTGTATCTCGAATTTACCGCCCTTTAAAAAATATTCCATGGAAACCGGTCGCTCCCATTCATCACCTCTTTCGGTAGCATTTTCGTAGATGCCAATCTGCGGATCCCATAAATTAGGCGGGTCAGTGACTAGGGATAAAACGGGGAGCAGTCCAACAGACATTGGCTCATTAATGAAATAAGAACAAGTCATGATCTTACTGGGCTGCATTCCATCTCTATAAGCACGTGCGCGGAGAATGGTGGTCGCTTCAATTTGAATGGGATTTTGATAGAGAATATCAGTAGTATCAGGATCAGAACTATCTAAAGTGTAATAAATTATCGCTCCTTCCGTAGCGCAAGAAAGTGCAACCAGTTGAGCCCCCGAATAAAAACCCGCTATGGGTACAGCTTCAGGCAAGACTACTACCGGCTCGGATATTTCACTACCGTTGGACACTCCAGGAGTTGGATTGGTGAAAAGAACCCAGGAGTTGGCACCATCTGGTAATCGTCCCAAAGAAATATCACCTTCCATTTCTCCAAAAGAAATGGTGTCAACGACCAATCCGGTGGGTGAGAAAAGCCCAATAAATTCACCCTCTCTGGATAATTTAAAACTTGTATGCAACTGGGGCGTTGTTTTATTTTTTCCTGAACACCAGATTAACAAAAATTCTCCAGGTGCTATGGAGATGTTAGGTAAAACCCACTTCCCGGGTTGAGCAAGGTCATCAGTTATGGTGTATCCTGTAAGATTTACTGTAAAACTATCCCCATTGAATAATTCAATCCAATCTGAATAATCCCCATCTTCATCGGCAAGGGTAGAATCATTAGCCGCCATAATTTCGTTGATGACTACTGAAGAATAAGAAAAACGATAACTCATGAATAAAATTATTATTGTGAAAAGGAAAAATAATTGAAGAATGCATTTTTGTTTCAACATAATCTTATTTAAATCTCCATGGTAAAATCTACAAGTGTTATAAAAATATAATTAAATCCACTATCGATAAGAAATTTTTAATTATTTTTTTGCCCATCTGATGTATTTTAATGTAAGTTCGATCTAAAAGGAATTAAAAAGTAAGAGTCATGGTCCGACTCAGCTCACCATAACATTTTAATACAGATAATTTCTAAATTGTCAGCCTGAGCCAGGTTCCCCATGGGGATAACTCTGGCAGAAGGCTGACTGTATTAAAAATTTTTCTTAGATCGAACTCACGTTATTTTATATTAATTTTAAAACTTTGATAAAAAGACCGGAAAACTCAATTAAAAATAAAAATTTAGGATATTTTATTCTTATAAATTTCTCTGATACGTTATAATTGGGATCTCAAAAATTTAATTAACCATTCATAAAATCAACTAACACATTGAATTAATTATTCTTAGCTTTTAAGAATCCTCTTTCAGAAAGTTTTTTAAAAATACCCGATGCAATGCTCTCGACTTTTTCCATCTCAGGATAACCAAGAATGATGAGGATAAACTTCTCCTCCCTTACTGCCAGCAAGGTTCCATAAAAAAGATCCTTTCCCATAAAACTTTCTTCACCCACTTGAATCGATTCTGGATTTAATTCACCTGAATTTTTCACATAGTTACGATACTTTTTAAATTTCTGTTGTGCCGATGCTGAATTTTCTGTTTCTATTAAAAATATTTTGTAAGATTGATCTCGTTTCCGATAATCCAGGCTATAACCATTATGAAAGTAATCCTGTCCCAATACGTCATTTTTTGTAAATTTTTCTGAATTTTCAATTCGATAGTGCTCAGGAAAAACTGAAAAAATAGCCGGTTTTTTACCTGGATCGGGCAATTTTTCCAAAATCTGTTTTGTTAGTTCTTTTAAAATCCGCAAAGATTCTTCAGAATTATCATAAGCCATCAACTTGACATAAAAACGATTGGTCCAAAAATAAATATTTCCAGCTGATTGGAAACAAGCCGATCCAAAATCACTTGTCCGCCCTTCAACAGAAGTTTCCTGGGAAAAGATTCCAAAAGCATTTAAAGAATCTCCCATATCATAAATATCCACTGCGTAATCATATTTCTCATCAGGAGTCAACACAACAAATGTTGCCAATTCTTGAAAACCATACGCCACATAACCTGGCGCGGCACCGTTAATATATTCCCATAGATTATCTCTGTCATAATAGACAACTTCCCCATCAAGTTTAAAATTATCTAAATGCATTGCTGGAGGGAACAATTCTCGTAAAGTGGAGAAATTTTTCCCTGAAAGTGAAAAGGCAATGAGTAAAAACAAGATTAAATTTTTGCGAATCACACTCATGATTCCAGTCCTGAAATTTTTAGAAAAATACAAAAGTTAAATTGAGGACATGGCCTGAATATCTTCATTAATCTCATTGACATTTCCCATGGCTACTGCCATAGTGGAAATAAAGCTGTGTTTAAGAATCCAGCGAAGCCCAGCAACATAAGAAGGTTTCTCACTTTTAGATGGGGCATAAGGTCCTCCGGAACACGTTTTCATTGCAATAATACCTAAACCATTCTTCTCTGCTTCTCGACACTGTTCAATTACTGCCTCTTGGTCCCATTCTCTATAATTCCCTGATTTAGAATGGGTATAAGCCCCACTATGATTAAAAGGGATCATAGCCACATCATAGAATCGGGTCTTGTTCATAAATTTTAGTAACTCTACCTGGTTAGAATGAGAAGAAAAACCACAAGCTCTGATTTTACCTTCCTTTTTAGCCTTTTCAAAAAAATCCATGACTACTTCGTGACTCAGCAATTCTAAAGCGTTCACCCGGTGAAGTAAATAGATATCAATATAATCTGTTTGCAACGCCTTTAAACTCTCATCCAGTCCATTCTCTAATTGTGCTTTTATACGTTTCACAACTCGAGGATTGTTCAGTGAAGTTTCATCCTCACGCAAACGGAGCCTCACTCTCGATTGAACAACTACCTGTTTCCGATTCTCATGGATAACTTTCCCTACCATTTCTTCATTCTGCCCATTAAAATATGATCGACCAGTATCAACAAAATTCACTCCGGCATCCAATGCTGTTTTTAATAAAGAAGGTTCCATGGTCCGCGAAGCGCCAAAACCCACTGTCGAAACTTTAATTCCTGTTCTGCCAAGCGTTCGATAACTGGGATTGACTTTTGCTCTAATTTTACTCTCAAGAAACAAACCAGTAAGAGCGCTTCCCCAAAATCCTAATGTCAGTAATCCAGCAGAAGATTTTTTTAAAAAATCTTTTCGATTAATAGATTTTTTTTTCTTATCCAATTTATTTCCCCCCAGTTTTTCAACTATTTCTAAATCATGACTTATTCTATTATGAGAAAATCTGGTATAATACTTAAGAATAAGAAATGATATATGAATGAAGTTTAAATATCAAGAATAATATCCTGGAGGCTGCGTTTAGGTACATGATGAACACCGCTCTCATCTCGCCAATATTCGATACTACCATCCTCTGGTAATGGTTCCAAAACAACTTCTTCTTTGGGTTTTCCTAAAGCAATAACCCAAATAATATCGTATCTTTCCGGAATATTCAGGTCTTTTCTCAAGTCCTCTTTTTGAATGGAAGCAATAATACATCCACCCAGTCCTTTTTCTACAGCACCTAACAAAATAGATTGTGCAGCGATTCCATGATCACAATTGGCTGATTTGCCGATGAGTTTATCTGCCAGAATGATGATATAAGCTGCCGGCCGTTCACCCGGCCCCGGACCGGACCAGTCTTTCAAATACCCTGCCCATGCCAGATGTTTAAAAATTTTAGTATTTTTCTCTTTCTCATGGGAAAGGATGTATTTCAACGGTTGTAAATTGGCCGCCGAAGGAGATAAACGAGCATAATCAACCAATTCTTTTAATGTTTCTAACTCTATTGTAACGTCCTCGTAAAATCGCCGATAACTCCTATTTTTAACCACCAAATCCCTGATATTCATTTCTTTCCTCCTATTATTTTTCAATTCATATCTTTTACTATTAAATATCTTTCTGATTTATTTAATCCACCGACAGGTGAAATTGGCAAAAAACGCATTACCTTCCAATAAATGGTAAATATAAGCACCCACACAATATTTCTTAAATAGACGCAAGCTCAAAGCAGATGCGATAAAAGACTCAGAAATGATTGATCAGGAGAAAATATTCGGTCTTAAACGATATTCTTCCATTTCTCTCATGAATAAGATTCATTGAAATTAAACAAGACATAAAACAAGTTGGCAACAAAAAGAATTTCATTAAGAAAAAAATCTTTTATTTTATTTTTCTTAAAATATTTTCTGCAATGTTAATTTCAGAATGCACCATTATCTTTTTTTTCAAGCCACAGTTTAACATAGTTTCTTGAATTCGTTTTATAAAATCTGGATTCCAGGGTTGTAAAATTTCAATATTATCAGCAGAAGTTAAAAGCAATGCTGTTGCCAATCCTCCATAACGTGCCAATCCAGGAATAAATAGTTTTTGTAAAAGAAACTCCTCATCCTCCCAATTCTGATACATACAATCTGCAACGACTGTGGAAACATCCTGAATAATAACACTGGATAAAATAACCAGAGGTCCAGCGTCCTCTAATCCAATAATTTGAATTTTATCATAATCTTCGAGGTATTTCACGGCGGTTAAAATATCCTGAATTTGCTCCTGGGCATCCGTTCGATTATATGTAACAAAATGCTTCACCGTTTCATCCCGAGGTCGCATGCCCGCAGCCAAATTATGCTCTCCAATTTTAAAAACATCTATGACAAGAACATTCACTCCTTTCGCTAAAAGTCCGGAAACAAGTTCCCCGGGTTTATTGGAATCTGGAGGGACAACCGCCGATTTTCCCTTGCCATGAACAATGAGTGCTGCTTTCCGGATATATTTAGCCGGTTGATAAAAAATTGCTGGAATCCAATCCTCTTTTTGACTACGGGAAATAAGGAGCCGGGAAACTTTAAAATCATCACCGGCCGCATCACCTACATGAATTACATCGATTTTTTGAGGAAATTGCGCAGCCAGGATGTCGCGAAGAGCAGTTCCATAAACGGATTCAAAACGCTTAAACTCTGTTTCACTTTCTGGCCAATATTCTGTAAAAGTTTCCTGGCTTTTCTCTATAAGATAGTCTGTTAATTTCTGTTCATTTAAATCAGATGGTGGTTTTTCATCGCCGGGAAAATTTAATAACTGTTCGGGTTGTTCCGCAGAATAAGGCTTTTCTTTATATTTCGACGCGTTCTCATCACCCAGCAGCCATTTAGCAAAGAATGGATATACGGCTTCCCGGCTGGTTTTATTATAATTATGCGGAAAATCAAATTGAGCGTATTCAAGATGATCTTCAGCATCATACAATTGATATATTTTCCGAATCATGGGATACTCAATCTTTGGAGTATCATGCGTCCAATCGCGCAAAGTAGCGATCAATTTCATGGGGCGGGGGGCCATAAGCGCGGCAATTTCTACATTAAATGTCCCCAGGCGCAATCCCGGAGCATTTTCACAAACACACCCTCCTTGAAAATGCGCCGAAACCATATTCACTGGGGCACTGACTTTTACCCGCTGGTCCACGGCCGATATCATAAAAGTCTGGGTTCCTCCTCCTGAAGCGCCTGTACAGCCGATGCGGGTGGAATCTACTTCGGGTAAAGAAAGAAGAAAATCTATCGCTCGCATACTGTTCCATAGTTGTAAGCCCATAACACTAACACCCCATAAAGCGTGTTGGGGAGTATCTGTGAAGCGATGGGTAACCTGTTTACCGCTATCGAGATATCCTACCATATCCCAGCTAAAAACTACATACCCCTGACGAGCAAAATTGATACAGCGAGCTGGGACTGAACATCTTTCTGAGTCTTCCAACCGTCCATGTTTCCAATGGCCGTGAGGGGTGATAATGGCAGGGAAAGGTCCCTCTTTTCCACGCGGCCGATACAAATTTCCGGTAACCAGAAATCCTGGATAGCTTTCGAAATAAACTTTTTCTACCGTATAATCTGGATGGACAATTTTACCATAGATATGCGCATTGAGCGGACCTTTTTCTGGTAACGGCCATAATCCAGTACTAATGAGAATATGTTTCCGTAGATCTGCAGCTCTCTTTTCCCACTCTTCCCGCGTTTTGTATTCTGGCATCTTAAGAGATGGCGCTTTTTCAATTTTAGCAGGATCTGGATTATAATGAAAAAATCCAGTACTCCGTACAGTTTGTAGCCGAATATCCCGGTAAAGCGTGTCACCTGTATCATACACCTGCACCAGATCACGATGAGTGACAGTAGGAAGAGCTGAGAGATCTAATTCTTTGTATCTGGTACAAAAAGTTAAAAATAACAATATCAAAATCAGGAGATATTTTTTATTCATAATAGGTAACCAATTTATAATTTTAAACTGAGTTTAAATGCTAATATAAATTCACTTACCCAACTTGGGTCATCTTCGCTATATTGCCAGAATCCAAATATTTCTGGCTTGAATTTTTTGAAGTTTCGGAAAAAACCAACATAAAATCGGTTTCGATTGAATCCTTCATCGTTCAAATTATAGAACAATTCATTTGCAAAGTAAAGATTATATTGCTTCATCAACCAATGTAATGGAATATTAATGCTTAATTTATTACGGTAGCGTGTGACATAATCAGAATTTTCTTTAAATCGAAACTCTGTCCGATTCCGATTTTCCAATCGAAAGGGTCCCCATTGCCACCGATATTTTAAATTGATATGCGGTCTTTTTTCGATAAGCCATCCTTCTGTATCTCGCTCATATTCTTGCTTGTAATTCAAACTTATCGTCCAATGGTCGTTCAGTGAATACCCTAAGCCAATATCATAATCCTGCTTAAATAAATTATGTTCTTCTCCTTCCTTGCCATATTGAGATTTATAGATAAAATTCAATTTCCAATTATCAGACAAAGCTGTTTCAACACTCCCAAGTATCCGGAATAGCCAATCTCCGTCTGTTGCCAGAGAAACTCGAATAAGAATAGCAAGTAAAAAGATGGCAAAACCGACACTCCTCATTCTTGCACTATCCTCCTCTTTTCATCAAAATCCAAAATTTATGTCCACGAGTTTAAAAATCTAAACAAAAACTTTAATGATATTTTCATCGATCTCATACCATTTTTTCCAATTTGTTTTCATTGTAATAATTCAAACAAAAAATAGAAATTGGACATTTCTATTACAAGTTCACAGTAGATTAGAAATAACCAGGTTCTTTAAAATCTCAGGTCGATTAGTGAATAATCAATATTTTATTAAGAATAAGTTAACTGCGTAACTGTGTTCAATACCAGAAACTTTTTAATAAAGTGTTTTTTAATAAAATCCAAGGTAAAAGCTATTCAAACCTGGATCGTTTTTGCCTGGCCATCAATTTAGTAAATATTATTTAAAATACAAAAATTTCCCTATCATAACTTCTTAAACTGGCATCTTTCTAAATCTGTGAATACGCAGTCGGTGTCAGGAAATATACCGTGATGTTAGAAACCGTATTTTTATATTGTGGATCTTCTTTTAGCTTAAGCCAATCAGGATGGTTTCTAAAACGGTCCCAGGCTTTTTCCCGTTCGGCCATATTTTCAAAAACTACCATATAAGTCAAACTGGGCAGTCGTTCTCCAATTAAACGCTCGCCAAAAAATACTGGAGTTAAACCAGTTTTTCGGAAAATAGCCAACTCTCCACCTTCGTTAAACATCTGAATTTTCTTTCGAGCGTATAGTTCACTATGGCTTTCATAGGTTCTTAATTCAAACAAGCGTGGCTTCTTCTTTCGCGTTAACTCCGGTACTTCCAATTCAGGAATATTTTTGAAAGCGCGCATCAAAGAACTTTCAATTCGGAAATATCCAGGATCATCAATAGATGTATTCAAAAAATCAGCTCCTGCTTTTTGATATTCTTTATCTTCTGCCAGTTTATCGCGGGCTGTGATTACTGATTCTATATTCTTATGCGGAAGTAGAACATATAAAGTTGGTTTATTAGGACCAAATTGCACGTTGAAGACACCTACCGGGCCAATACCAATTCGATTCCATGCAGGAATGGCTACATCTTTTAGAAAATCATTCAACCGTTTTTTCTTGTTACCAATCAACATGTAATATTTTCGCAACTCATAAAACTCCCTTTTATCACCACCGGATCCTCCAATCGCTTCGTTCCAACTGGTCAAAGCAGCGGTGCCAGTTACAAGTGATGCGGTAATAAATTCTCGTCTTTTCATAAGTTTCTCCTTTCTATTTTTGTGAGCTTGTTACAAAAGGCTAAGAAAATGGAAGTTCGTCTGGTGGGAAACGATTTTAATATACAATGGCCAACAGAGTCTTAAATCAATTTCATTTTTATTTATCAGGTTAATTCATACTCTAATTTTGATCTTTTCTAAAAAGTTCGGCCAAATAATCATTCAATACATTCTCTTTATAATTGATATTTCTCAAAAAAGATTTGGCTTTTTCCGACAGGCGAAGAAATCCCCAATACATACGGCGGTAAGTTTCTTCTTTCCCTTCTCTTTTGTAATAATGCGGCAGATTGACTTCAAAAAATGAAAGACTATCTGCATCTTTTAGAACAATCAAGTCTTCGTCATCTTTTGTGCCAAATTCATGGTTCCGAATTAAATAACAAATCCTCTCGACAATTTGTTGATCAATCTCGTATTTGGTAAGTAATTCTCTCACAATGCGAGCACTATTTTCAGCATGCGACTGTTTAAATTCATCATAGTCTTGAAATTCGGACCGATGAACTTTTTTATCCGGTAGTGCCCTTTCTATATCATGGGCCAATGCGGCGATCTGCAGAGCGATATCGGCATCAGGCTTAAATCGCCGCACCCATGCTAATACATTTAATGCATGTCTATAATCTTCCGGAACCGGCGAATTTTTTAGAATCTCAAGGATTTCTGTCTCAATGCGCTGTTTTTGTTGAGTAAACATGTTTTACTAAAAATAATCTTCGAATGGCTTCCACATTAGTCAGCATTGCCAGAACGATAAGCGTAATTAGCAATTGATTAAACACTGCCCCTAAAAAAACAATAAATAACCGAACATCGCGTCCTATTCGGATAGAAACAGGCTCAATGAGTTTTCTGTGAATCATGTCATCAAATATCGTACTGGTGTAAGTATTCATAAACGTACCTGTTAAGGCAGCAAATCCAACAAACCAGACATAACTCGTTTCCATTGTCATCCATAGAGCATGCGTCATTCCCAGGACTATTAAACAATCAGCATATCGATCTAATATTTTATCTAACCATTCTCCAAAAGTACTGAATTTAAATTTCAGTCGGGCAATTTCTCCATCACAACCATCCAATATAGAAGATAATTGTGCCAGAATACCGCCCAAAAGAATATTCAAATAACCACCCAGGAAAAAAAATAAAGCCGATAGTAACGCAAACCCAAAACTAATGAGGGTAATAAAATTCGGGGAAATATTAAACCTGGCCAAAAAGGCCGATATTTTAGTGGAAAAACGACGGTTCACCCTCTTTGATATAGGGCCATCAGTAGGTTTAAATAGTTGTTGAATCAAGATTTTTTTAGCCATTTTTAATGCCTCGGGATTATCCACATCCACCCAAAAACAGCCATTTACATCTAATGTTTTTAATCGCCCCTCTTCTGCCAAAATTTGATTTGCCGCAGAAAGGCTATACTGTCCTTGACTGACACTTTTTTCTAATGCATCAAAAATAGCCGGTGTGCAAAGAAATACACCCGTATCGACAGCATTGAATTGCTCGATAGTTTTACCAATCTTTTTTACCTTGCCATTTTCACAAAAAACTTTGGTCACATCGGACAAATCAAAGTGTTCGCCTTCTAAATTTTTATCGATACAAAGGACGCAATTTCCATTTTCTACAGGTGTCTGAAGAAGCCGCATTAAAATAGATTCATCAAAAAGGTGGTCGGACATTAAAAGCAAGAATTTGCCTTTCATGTAATTTTTGGCTTTAAGCACGGAAACACCATTTCCTTTTTCCCACTCAGGATTGTCAATATATTGAATTCTAACACCATATCGTTCTCCGTTCCCCAATTCTTTCTTAATTTTTTCAGACTTATAACCCACAACAATTTTGAAATCTCGAATGCCAGCAAGTTTTCCTGCCAATATAATACGTTCAATAAGACGAAGACCAAAAATAGGGGTTAAAGGTTTAGGCGAATAAAACCGGCTTAAACGACTACCTTTCCCAGCAGCAATAATTAAAGCTTCCATACGCATTACCTCCTCCTTTTTTGATCTTGCACAATAAACGGATTCAGTCGTTTAACAAAACACCGCTAAATGTAAAGATTATGAGAATAATAGAAAACTGACTCCAATTTATTAACGTTTATTTGAATTTTTTTCTCCATAAAATTGAATTTTTGTTTTACTCTACCCCATTTTATTTTATTTTATTTTTTCATCGATCAACCTGGAATCCTGCCAGATTTTCCAGGAAAGAAGGTTCCTGAAATTTCTCCACCTGCGCTGTTTGTAACACCTGATAAAACGACAAAGGTGCATCAGTAACAAACCATTTTACCCCCAGTTGCAGAAATTTTTGTAAAGAATGTGTATCAAATTCAAAGGGTCTGAGCTGTAAATCTACGCCTGCTTCTTTTAGCCTTTCGAGTGCATAGTAAAGATAAGTTGGTTCAATCTTGTAGGTTATTTCTGGCTCATTTTCCTTAACTTCAAGATGAAATTGTAATTGTGTAATTCCTTCAAAATTTGTTTCAGATAGATCTTCAAATTTTTGCTTGATTTCTTTAGGAGTCCCACCTAACCAGGTCATAGTTCGGGATTTGGGAAAAACTTTTTTCAACTGAATCAATTTTTCTTGTTCGGCATTTACAAAAATAATTCGCTCTTCCACGCCAAACTCATCAACTAAGCTTTTTAAATGAGCCAACGGTACCCCTTCTTTAACATCAAGATATAATAATCGATTTGGATCTTTCACCATTTCACCAAAAACCTCTCGTAGAGTTGGAATCTTCTCACCAGCAAATTTAGAGTTAAATTTTATTCCTGCATCCAGTTTACGGATCTGATCGTATGATAAATTTTTCAGCTTAATGTGAGCAATTTCTTCAGGAGCATTCGTGGTGCGAGCCAAAGTATCATCGTGGATGCAAATAAGTACTTCATCTTTGGTTATCCGCACATCGGCTTCGGGAATCGCACCGGGAATTTTCCAGGCATGCCGATAAGCAGCAAGGGTATTTTCCGGTGCTTCATCAATCGCCCCCCGGTGGGCTTGAAACCATATTAAAAGATCGGGCTTCGAAAAGCTAACCCAGGCTACTACCGGAAAATGATCGCTTGGGTATCGTCCATTAACCTGAAAATCTACTATTTCTGCCGAGTTAACCTTTATTTTACCCTTGTATAAAATCCAATCTATTCTGCGACCATTATTACGGGGTTCTGGTCTGAAACCATTATAAGTATTCAATCCTTCTCCTCTCCGAATTCTGGCCGTTTTCCAACTATCGATAAATGGTCCCTGGTTAACCAGAATTCGATAAGGCTCACTAGAATCTGCTGGAGCATTAAAATCTCCCATTAAGAACACAGGAATCCCCGACCGAAATCTCTGGATTCGCTGTAATATCAAATGGGCGCTATTCACTCTGGCCCTCTCAACCTGGTGGTCGAAATGTGTGTTCATTAAATAAAATTCCTGATTGGTTTTCAAATCCTTAAAACGAACCCAGGTTACCATGCGGCGATTGGTATTGCCCCAGGTGGTTGATCCCATTATCTCGGGATAGTCAGAAAGCCAAAAATGATTAAATTCCAGAGGATCCAAACGGTCCTGTCGATAAAAAATGGCCATAAATTCACTATGGCTGCCTCCGTTACGTCCCAGACCAATCCAGGCATATCCTTTTAAGTCGACTGCTAAGTCTTTTACCTGTTTCCATAAAACTTCTTGCATGCCAATAACATCAGGAGCATACTGTTTCAACAACTTCTTCATTATTGGCCGGCGAACTTGCCAGGTATTTGGCGGTCCTGAATTTCCATGTTTTATATTGTAAGTCATAATACAGAGTTGTTCGGGTTTCCCGTGGTCTCCACCCCAAGCAACTTGGAACATCAGAATCACTATCAGAAAAAACAGCTTTAAAAACTTGTCCCTGAATAATTTCGATTTTGAAATTTCCATATTTTCTCCTTAGGCTATTATAAATATGGATATTTGTAAGCACCATGAACAAATATTATGATTATTTAATGAAGTCATCTTTTCATCTTGCTTTCATAAGAACCAATACCGCATCAGATTTTAAAACTGGCTCAATTTCAATAATGCCATTTTTTAATTTCACTTCAGCTTTCAAATAGCAATTATTTACTGGATCGAACCATTGTCCTTTATATTTCAATCCTAAAGGATTAAACAACTTCAACGTGTATGGAACTGGTAAATAGGCCACAATCAAATCATGATTGTCTGTTTTAGAAACCGAGATGAAATGATTGTAAACAGAATCTCCGGGTTGTTCCACCAGAATTTGGTGAGCAGGCCTTAACCGCCACCACTCAATACTCCGAAAGAATTTGGCCAGATATCCAATCTGTTTGCTGCCTGGAAAATTAATACTTTCATACCAGGGGGTATAACCTGTAAGCTGTCCATGATTCAATATTTTTTCGTTTCTGTTTCTCAACCAGGGCCATATACCATTAGCGCCATAAGTTATTCCTGCAGTAGGCGCAGCCAGTAAACTCCAATAAGCAGCATTACGTACATCCCGTGCGGTTATTTTAAAACGAATTTCTTCATAATTAGGCTCTAAATTGATGATTGGTTTTGCCGGAATTTTATCCCAATCATGAGCTACAGGTCCTTTGTTAATCCAATCAACTGTTCTTCGGGCATTGCTATGACTGGATTGGTACCCAATGATATCCAACCAATCCTCATCCCAATAGATGCGTCCAATCCAGGAACGGCCTTGCGGATGAAGTGTAACCAATCCAGGATGCTCCTCACCGAACACACCGCGTCCAATGTTTTTCCAGCGTTGTTCATACTCCGCCACATAACACCCATCTCCACCTAATATCCAGACAACATGATTCCCGCCATAGCGCGCAACCATATATCTTGCCAACAAGATAGCCTCATCCTGGGGTAGATAGTAACCTGGACTTAAGTGCCGGCCTTTCGAAAATGGAAGAGCCCACAGCAAAACCGGTGCTGCAATCAGACCATGCGCATTAATACGGTCTACTTTTTTATCGAGATATTGAAAAAATTCCACATTAATTTTTATTCTGCCACACCCTTCAAACGCCACCTGTCCCAAACGGTTGGCTTCGCATCCCCGCCATTGAGTAGTAACAAATTGTATCACATTATAACCATTTTGAGCCCGATTATTCAAATATTGTTCCCATTCTTCATTAGTTGAAAGAAGAGCACCATTCCAGGCTGTGCAAGCCACCCAGAAAAATGGTGTACCATCAGCATAAGTTAAATAATAAGCACCTTTAGGACGAACAAGCATTCCATGGCGATAAATTGGTATATGACTTTGGTTCGGGACACACTCGAATGTCCCACTCTGACCATGCAGACCGGTATTTTCTTTATCGGAACATTCAGTAGTGAACGTCCAGATGCCTAATTCATCAGGGCAGAAGCGTACTTTCCAACATTTATCACCATCCCAAAATCCATTAATTTTCTTTTCTCTCCCCGTGGGAGAAATAAAATGAACAACAAACTTTTTCACATCATAAAGTGGGTTTTCATATAATTTGGTACTTTCGAAATTATGCTCGAATTTCATCCAGATGCCAACTTGTTGGGATGCAGCAGATGGTTGTCTGAAAAACAAGAAGATTAAGATAAAATAAAAAATATTTATATTTTTCATCATGAATCCCAGATTTACGATTATATTTTATTTATTAGTACTTCATTTAAAAAAAATCTTTAACAAAACAGCCACGAAAGTTTTATGATATATAATTTAATATTCAAACAGTAAACATTGAATAAAATTTTTTTCTCTTCCAGATACGCTATGTAAATACCATTGAGATGTCAAGATACATTATAATACATTGTATTTTTTATATTTATGATCTATTAATTTATTAAAAACAACATCAAAATATTTGCTAAGCACAAAAAATTTAATCATCAAAAAAACAAAAATTGACAATCAAATCCATAAAATTATTAGTAAGGAGAGCTAAAAAAATCTCTCTTAAAAATTATTTAGAAAAAATATAAAAATAAAAACAAAAGAGAAGTTTTTAATGTAAAGACAAAACCATGCTGCAACTAAAAATTTCAAAATATAAGTTCATTTAAAAAAGTCTTATTTTCTTTAGTTTAATTGAAGGACCATCCTGAACGAAACCAAAGGATTTCTAACTTTTTTAAAATTAAGAAATTTTTTTATCTGATACAGGGAAGTGAGGGGACTACCGGGTGTCCAGACGGGGATTTTAACTTCGCTACGAGCGGCTGGCAACTGTTAAATTGGGCTTTATTCGAAATAACATTTTTGAAAAAATTGCATTTTTAAAGTGAATTCATCTGTATTAAAGACAGATAAATTGGAAAGCAATAAAAATTTATCGGTTAATCTTTTCTTTTTGAATAGAGGAGGTATTCCCCACGAGTAGTAATGCCAATATATCCTTCATAAATTCCACCTTTATTACCGACATCCATTACTCTAACAGCAATCACATTTTTTTTACCAAAATGAATAAGTGAAGGGGGAATAAAATAAGCTCTTTCTTCTTTATAATATCCCTTATATTTACTCTTCTTTCCTTTTTTAGGAAATTCGCCAGTACTTCCAATAAGAACTCCATTAAAATACACTTCATCTATATCATTTATTTTTCCAAGCATAAGAATCAACTTAGCTGACTTCAATTTGTCTGGAATGATCACTTCTCTCCGATACCAGGCAATTCCATCGTATTTAGGATACCCCTGCTTTTCCCAAATAGATGGGACTAATATCAATTTCCATTGTGAATCATCGTAATTCGGATCAGCATATTTCGGATTATCTCCAGTTTTAAATCGCCAATTACCATTTAAATAGATTTTTAAATTAATAACATCTACACGAGAATAAATTCCCACTTCCTTACCAACGATACCTCCTGGTCCACCGCCATCATAAACTTTTACAGCAAGGACATTTTCTTTTCCAAATTTCAGTACATTTTGGGGAATAGCATAAATCCTTTTATCGTCATAAGCCGTTTTATAATTAGGTGGAAACTTGCCGGTACTACCAATAAGTTTACCATTAAGATAAGTTTCATCTACATCATCAATGCGTTCTAATTTCAAATATAGGATTTTACCTTTTAAATCATTGGGAACAATGAAATGAATCCGATACCATCCATATCCGTTATAACCAGGAAAACCTTCATTTTCCCAGGCCGCCGGTACCATAATTTTTTCCCAATCTGAATCGTTAAAACTTGGTTTTGCATAATCTGGTTTATCTCCAATCTCAAATCGCCATTCTCCTCGCAGATCAACCTGTAGTTTAAGATCCATGGCAACTGAGACTGAATAAAGAAGAAATATTATAAGCAGATTGATAAAACTTTTTTTAAAAAATTCATCTGTTATCATATTTTTAATTTATTTTGATAGAACTTCAACTTGTAACTCTGAATTGATCAAATAACTTTACATCATTTTCAAAATCATAATAGGTATCTATCATCAAGTTTAATAAAGAGCGTCGATAATCGATGTATACATTCAAAAAATTAATCTCTGTTTCTTTTTGCCGATTAATAGTCTGGAGTAGATCCTGCAACGAAATTTTTCCGTCACGATATTGGTTAATACTTTTTAAAGTTATTTCTTTGGCCATTTCCATGTTTCGTTTCATATTAATTGTCCGCTGTTGGAATTCTTCTAAATTTTCTACCGCATTAGTAATTTCTGATTCAATATTTCGTTTAGTTTCTTCAATCCATAAATCAGTTTTTTTCAAAGTGATTTTCTGTGCTTCTATTCGTGCCTTTCTTTGTCCCCAATCCCATAAGGGGATATAAGCATTTAAAGTTATAGAATAACTATTATCACTCTCTTCCCAAAGATATCGGTAATCATCATCCTGTTTTTCTATACCATAGGTTATCTCTAGATTAACCCTGAAGGCATTACTTCCTTTCACATTTTCCAGGGTAATTTCATTCTGGCGGCGGCGATTTGCCAACAACCGTAATTGCGGGCGTAAATTATATCCATATTCCAGGGCACGCTCTAAATCTACATAAACAGGTTTAATATTAATTTCCGTAGATACACTTAATGTATCGCTACTATTCAGACCAAGACGTTGCTTCATACGGGCAACTTCTAACCTTAAATTGCTCATATTTTGTAAAAGTATTTCTCTGGCATTGGCCAATTCCACCTCCACCTGATTTTTCTCTATAGATCGAGATGTATCGTTCTTAACTATTGTTTCAACTATTTTTTCAACCCGCTCTAAATTCGCCACATGATTCGAATAAATGATATTCAGGTAAGAAAATCGGAATACATCGTAATAATCATCCGCTGTCCATTCAATTATATCAACTATGTTAGTCAAATATTCTAATTCGTTCTCTTCGAGATCCAATTCTGCACGTTCAATATCATTCTTTAGTCTATTAGGTTGAAAAAAAGGCTGCTCAAATTTGATAAAATATCGATTATAATATGTGATATCGTTATTCTCGTTTTTTTGCATATAACGGTAAATTTTATTATTAAGGGAAAGATATCCATTTGTTGGATAACCAAACAGGATAACTGGCTGTCTTATGGAAAAATCCATCTGCCAGAGCCTGGTATTTCTCTTAACAACCTCATCTCGATGCAAATCGGAATTCCACTTGTATTCAGACATCACCTGAATTTCTGGTGCCTTTAAATTCATATATATTTTAGTTTTTAAACCAGCCCTCTCTGCTTTTAACCATTGACGCGTCCTTTCAATTCCTAATTTTAATTGTTTAATACGATAGCTGTTTTTCATAGCGATTTCAACAGCTTGATTTAAGGTGAGTTCGAGGGTATTCTGAGCTATTCCATTTTGGATAAATAACATAAATACAAGAATGGAAAAGATTTTTACTAATCCAAATCTCGTCCACTTTTTCATCTAAACCCTCCTTAATAGCTTTTCCTCAAACTCATCCTAAGAAATTGAATATTATTATATTTTAAGACATCTCTAGCCACAGAAGTCTTAAAATTACTCACATTTTATATTAAATATAATATTACTTTTTATTTAAATTGTCATGATCCTGTGAATCATTGTAAAAAAATGTAATAAACTATTCCATTTGTACGGCGAAGAATAAAAAGATAAACTTATTATCACAATTATTCCTATTCCTTTTAAAAAGGAAATTCATCCATATATGAATAACTGATTTTCAAATATTACAACTTACTTAATCTTTTATTCCAGCGGAGTAATGCTTATTTTTTATGATTTTTAGATTTACTTGTTTTATTGAAAGCAGTTGAAATAAATTTTCAAGGAACAAATTTATATCCCACGCCATATGATGTAATAATATGTCTGGGATTATTTGGATCTTTTTCAATTTTTTTTCGCAATTTAACAATAAAATTATCCACAGTACGCGTTGTAAGATAAAGATTGTAGCCCCAAACATTATTTAAAAGTTCTTCTCTACTTATAACACGATTGGGATTTTCATAAAAATATTTTAGAATATCAAATTCTCTTGAGGTAAGTGTTACCTCTGAATCTTCCATAAAAGCAATGTGTTTTTCGAAGTCGATGCTTAACTTGCCAATCCGAACTGGCCCTTTTTGTTCATGTGCCTTATCTTGAGTACGCCGAAGAACAGCTTTTACACGGGCTAAAAGCTCCCGCACACTGAAGGGTTTGGTTAAATAGTCATCTGCTCCTAACTCCAATCCCAACACTTTATCAATTTCCTGTCCACGAGCTGTTAACATAATAATAGGTGTCTTAATCTTCTTCTCACGCAATTCCTTGCATATTTCAAAACCGGATTTTTTAGGTAGCATAAGGTCCAGAATTATCAGGTCCAGAGATTCATCCATTGCCATACGCAAACCTTTTTCACCATCCTCTGCAATTAAAACGGTATGTCCATCGAATTCAAAATTATCCTTCAATCCCAGGGCCATTTCTTTCTCATCTTCAATAACTAAAATAATAGCCATCTATACCTCTCCAGTTTTCTTTACAGGAAAAATTAGCAAAAATGTACTACCCTTACCTGGCTTACTCTTTACTTTAATTTTACCGCCATGCATATCCATAATGTTCTTAACAAGAACCAAACCCAGGCCACTTCCTTTTGCCTGTCGTTCATAAACATTACTGGCACGATAAAATTTCTCAAAAATTTTCTTTTGTTCAGATTCAGGTATTCCAATACCAAAATCCTGAACAGAAAGTTCGATCTGGTTATTTTGGTGTTTCAACGAAACAACGATTTTTTTTTCGTTAAGGCTAAACTTTAAAGCATTTTCCAACAAATTTAAGAGAGCCTGTTTTAACGCTTCGGGATCAGCTTTAATCTCTGGTAGATCAGTAGGAGAATTATATTCCAGCTGAAATCCTTCTTGCTTAAGATGGAATTGATACATATCCAAAGTTTCGCGGACTAATTCCTCAATTTTCACAGGTACCAGATTATAATTTTTTTTCTTTGATTCAATTTTAGAAAAATCGAGAATGTTGTTAATTAATTGGGTTAATCGGGTGCTTTCGTTCATAATTGAACGGTAATAATGCAGTTTTCTCTCATCCGACTTTACCCGCCCCATCTCTAATGTCTCAGCAAACATTCGGATTACCGCTAAAGGTGTTCGCAATTCATGAGATACATTGGCTACAAAATCTGTTTGCATCTTAGCCAACTTCATCTGTAGAAGAACATTTCGAACTAAATAATACGAACCAGCGATAAGTAAAAGATTTAAAATGACTAGAAATACTAAATTAATTCGAGAACGCGTTTTTGAAACATCTTCTAAAGTAGTTCCACTTAATTTAATTAATACATCAAGATCCGGAAGAATCCATAGACGTGCGCTTTTTTCAAAGTCCGATATGGAAATTTCTTCTTCGGTGGAATATAAAAGGGACGATTTAATGCGATCTCCCACCGCAAAAACAAATGTGCCATCATTTATGGCTTCAAATTTCCGAGCAACAATTTCATTCACATAAATCAAATCATCCAGAAAAATCCCTGCTAAAACAGGCTGAACAGAAGGAACACCCTCCACAATAATCGGAAATACCAATAGAGATATCTGATTTTGTTCATCATCCCTCCATCTTACAGCAATAGGGCTGATGTATCCTTCTCGAGCCCGACGTATCATTCGCAAAACATCCTTTTCAGACTTCGATAACATCGACTCGAACTTCTGAATATCCCACAATCGATGTGTTAAAAAATTCCTATTTTTCTGTCTAGACCATGTAGTTACATATTGATCAGAGAGCTTCAATGTTATTCCTATGACAGAAGGTTGCTTTGCAACAAACTTAGCCAGAACACTATCCAGATTTTGTAGAGACTTATTCTCTATCACCGCTTCGACATTGGTGCTAATTTCGGAAACCCATGAATTGAACACATCCCAACTATTCTGATTTACAGAAAAAAGTATAGTTTCTAATTGCCGATCATAAATCGATTTAATGAGTTCTTCGTTTTTATTGCTTTGAATAAACTGGTAAATTGTGTAACTCAATACCGGCATCAAAAGCCCTATAATAACCGAAACAACGATTTTAAATAAAGGTGTTTTTTTCATTCTTCTATTTTAATTTTCTTTAAATAATTAAAATTACAAAGTTTCTTTTCTATTAAAAAGAAACCTTTGAAAAATCACCCTGCATTAACTTTATCGTTTCGTCACCGAATAAATTCGATGGTCACACGATTATTCGAAATCTCTTTCAGAGGATTTTAGAAAAGTGTTAACTGTCGATTTTAATCGGTAGGAAAATAAAAAACACATAAGAATTCAACTCCATTAATATGCTATTATTAAATCAAAAATTTCTACATAATAAAAATCATATAATTATTCCCTTTACTCTGAAATCTCAGCGCTGTCATTTCAACCAGAATAAGTGCCACTAAGGCGGAACGGATTAAATGGAAAAATCTCAAACCGTTTAGACAAACTTCACCGCGAATAATCGCCGTTTGGTTAATTAAACTGATATACAGAAATTGTATTACGATGGACTAAACCGCTCTATGATGGCCATTGTTGGAAAAACACTTTAACGAATCAGCAATTCGTTTTAAACAAAAGGAATTACAACAAATCGGTGGAAATTAATGAACCGGATATCTGAACATTTGCTCATAATGTGGCGAAGATGCGAAAATTCCCCCACTCTTTTTATAAAAATCATCATCTAAATGAAACACGCCATCTACTGTTTTTGTCCAGGAAGCACCATTATATGGATGATAACTCTGCATTATCTTCCAATTTTTGTAGTTTTGATGACCATTCGTTTCAAGCAGTCCCAACCCCAGGCCCGGGAACGGAGCCAGACGAGCTGCCACATTCTTATTCCAATCAACCAAAATCGGATTAACTGTTAGATCAGCACAAAAACAGGGAATTCCCCTTTCGTGAGCCACTTGGGCGATTTTCATGGTCATGCTCAAGGTTTTGGCAATGGCCTTTAGCGCTATGGCTTTATAACCCATTTCAATTCGTCTTAAAGCATCTTTATCAGTGTGAGCGCTCTCATCTGCAGCAATCCGAACAGGTAAATCACTCACATCAACTTCATATTCTTCCGGGAAAGGCTCTTCAACAATAACAATTTGGTCAAATGCACCAATCTTTTTTGCATGGTCCAATAATTTTAGTAAGGTCTCTTTTTTATGATATCGACCATTGGCATCAAAATAATAAGGAATTTTCCCGTCCTTTGTATGCCTGGTTCGGCGGTGTCCGATAGATTTATGGATAGCAGTTAAACGGGCTTTATCTTTTTCCAGCATTTCTTCTTGTGTCCCTGGCTGACCAATTTTAATTTTCATGAAAAAATATCCTTCGTCCACAGCCTGTTTAATTTCACTGATGGGAATAGAATAGGCCATCAACGGTATGCTAGCCACAATTTTATGATGGTAAGAAAGCGCAGGTCTGTAAGCTTTGGGTATCATTTCATCGAAATTCTTAATATTATTTTCATGAGCATAAAGTAGCCAGGCAGCATTGTCAACTCCTACCAGAGCATTCAAAGCAAATGTCTTACGTAGATTGCTATTTCCAGTGATCTTTTTTCCATATTCATAAACCTCTTCCAGAATGTTCTCTAACAAATCAATTGGAGACCGAAAGGTCATTCCTTTGACGATTTGTAAAGCTCTCTCCGTCATTGCATACATCAGGGCGTTTCCTCCGGCTTCGGAATGAGAGGCAAAAACCTGTGCATCAGACCAGAGCACATTTTGAGTACACAGGCCAATCTTTCGTACTCCAGATTCACTTTCCATTAGAGCCGCTGTTTGCCAGATCTCGCTCATGTATCCCCCCTTGAACCCAAAGGGGCGAATGAGCGGTTCACGCTCAAAATTGGAATCAACCTTTTTTATTTTTATCTCCATTACGTTATCCTCCGAAGATTGGACGGGTTTGGGAATTGAATTCAAACCGAGCGCTGTTAAGCCAGCAATGGTTCCAGTGGCTTTTAAAAATTCCCTCCTGGAAAATCCAGGTTTCTTATCTTTGCTTTTCATCGTTTTCCTCTAAAATTATTTTCCTCATAGATATTCACATTTATGAAGATTGTAAACAATACACATCTAAATCATGGATTTTCTACAAAACGGACTATATCATTTTATTCTTGAGTGGAGCTATGTCTAACTGAAAAATTTGCCTTATCATAAAAAACTTTCATCTCATACCGGAATGGGTACTAAATATTGACCAACAAATCAATTTAAAGCCCTGCTTTTTTCATCATCCTTCTCAAGGTTTCCAGGTCTTTGCGCATCACCGCGATGGTTTTCCTTCTCCTCTCAGTTAATTCCATACTTTTATCATGCTCACCCGGCATTTCATATTCAAAATGTAGCGAAATAGGGCCATTAATATCAAATTGCTTAACTATAGAAAAATATTTCGGAAAATCTACCATACCCTCACCTAAAGGGCAATTCTGTATTTTCCATTGACCATCTTTTTTGGTCCAATAAAAATCTTTAATGGCGGTAATTTTAACATAAGGTGCCAGTAATTTCAGTCCCAATGGCCAACTGGTACCGCCTTCCACTACTGCATGACGAATGTCATACTGAACGCCCAGATATTTTGGATCCATATCTTTTAGCAATTCATACAAATCCCAGACCGGGCCACCGACACGG
>CAYLYM010000046.1:0-26374 GCA_964387645.1 uncultured Calditrichaceae bacterium
CTAAGAGAATGGCGGCAAAACGTCGGTGCCCAGATGCTGGAAATCAATCCAGACTATGACCCACAAAAAGCGAAACGTCCGCGGTGAAGATTACTTTTCAATCTGGTTCCATCTGTAGCCATGTAAGGGCGGATGGCCGTTCGCCCTTACACTATCATTTACCCTAACGTTACTAATCCCCTCTTAAGTGTGAAACTTAGTCTCAGAGATGGGATTTAGCATCATAACCAATGATGCATCTAAAATTTTTTTCACTTAGATTGTTACAAAACGTTCTAATTCAAGGAAAACAATTTTTCCAAATTGATTAAATATCATTTCTCCAATCACCACTGCGTCGAACGGGCGGTTATGGTGTTTAGGAACATATTTTATAAACTTCGTTCCTGATAAAATCATTTAGCCTATAACAACCATTTCGTCGTCCACCAGCTTAATTACCTACTTCTTTTGAGTCAAAATTTGTTATTTTTTTCAGTCTCTATTCTTTACTCGTCGGCAGCGTCTAATATTATTTTTTGAGCGAAAAATAAATTAGTCAGAATATCAAATCATCTATCTCTATTCTAGTATCTGATAGCACAAAGGAATAATAGGTAAACAATTTTATTCAAACCATTTTTTGAGAATGATTTAAAAAAACGGGTAAAAAAATTCTACAGATTGAGCACTTTCATCAAATCGAATTATTATGATAACAAATTTTTGATTAATGAATTTTAAAAATATTTGAATCCGATTAAATCAGCACAACTAGTGAACAATACTTTTATTAACTCAGTTCACGGATTCCTCTGATTCACATCGATTCTCACTTAATAATTTTTATTGAATTTTTATTCTTGTCCTAATGGCTTGCGAAAGCTCTGAAAATTTTTCCTTTATTTCTTTCACTTTGTCAAAATCAAAATAATCTAAAGGTATTTCTATGTCCTGACTATTTTTCAGGTTAATTTTTACTGATAAAGTCTTGATATCTATCCCGGATATTTCTTTCACTGGAATAACTATTTTTCTTAAAATATTTTTCAATTCAATTTTATCGTGGGTTAGTTTTAAATATCTAATATTAAATAGTCGGACTCTAATATAAGGACGAATCAGAATTAACAATCCCATCATAACATAAATAACTCCAGAGTAATATTTCGATCTTAGTAAAAGTCCTAAACCCGAAATGAAAATGATAAGTCCAATGAACAAATGCCATTTTTTATATTGTTTCGTGTTTGGACAGATTCCTAAACGATCATCAAAATAATATATCGATTCTGCCATTTGATCTATTCTCCTTTAAAAATAAACGGTTAAAATTATGTTATTTTCTTCCACAAAAACCGTTTAAAACGGAAAATATTCTCATCATCTTCTGATAGCAGGTAGAAAAAATGTCACATTTCATAAATTCGTTACAGGTGAATCTCTACTGTTATTTCTTTGATTATTCATTGCACTTAATTTCTCTGAAACAAATAATTAACAACAATTAAATACTGTTTCTGCATGCTGCAGTAAGTATAAAATAAAATTGATTAAAAAAAATCAGAAATTGTATCACGTGTAGATCAGATCGTTATTAAATGAACAGATCAAGCTGTTGATTTAAATTATTTTTGTGTAAACACTTTATGCAGATGTTTTATTTTATAAATAAATTGTAAAACAGGCAATAAAAAATTTGGAATAACTTCATCTTTTAATCTCAAATTATTTCAAATGTTAAGGGTTAATATGAAATTCCATTTCTTCTTATTAAAAAGAATTATCTGTTTCAAGATAAAGAGAACAGATATATTTTCAAATAATTCTTCTGATTTTCAGGTAATATCTTATTGCTTATTACGCCAATATTTTCTCTCTTAATTTAGAATTTTTATTTAGCCTATCCTCATACAATTATCTCGTTTTGATAAAATATTTTATTAAATACCAGAAATGTATTTCAAAATGATAACATTATCTATCAAAATTTAGAAATGTCGATTATTTTGATAAATTCATTCATTCCAAGCAATAAAAGACCAATTTAACAACCGCTCATAATTCTTTTATTCTCAATAATTTCTGTCAAATTAAGCCACCTGGTACATTGATTGTAAAGAATGATTTCTTTCTTTTTCAACGAAAGGAGAATAACTTGACCGATCTCATTAAGAATAAATTTTTTCTCTTAGTTATCATATTAATAGCTATCGATATTAGCATTCGGGCACAAAGTTTTCAAGTACCAAATTCAATTAAGAGTAAATATCAGCCGCCGAATTTTCCAGTAAGGGCCATGGCAGAATGGGAAGAAATCGAAGCGGTCATGATGAGTTGGGGTGATTTCTCCTCAGTACACCATCCAGATATTTATAATGATTTAGCCGGGATTATTAATGAAATCCAGAAAGAGGTAAAAATATTTCTACTTTGTACCGATCCAGTTCATGTTCAAAGAGAACTCATTCATCGTAATATTCCTTTAAAAAATATTGTCTTCATTCGGGTGGAAAAAATTCAAACGCCATGGTGCAGAGATTACGGTCCATTATCCGTATATTCGACAAAGGATTTAAGTCTAAATCTTATTGATTGGATTTACGATCAACCACATGAATTTGATGATAAATTACCAACTTATATTGCCTTTACCTTTAACATTCCCATTTACAAAACCATCATACCTCCCTATACACTCATCTTTAATGGTGCTAATCTATTGGTTGACGGACATGGAACAGGGATTATAAATAAATATTACCGTGTATTTCAACCTGAGAGGAAATCCGAAGAGTATTTTAATATTTTTAAAAATTTTATGGGTCTTAATCGTATTATTGAACTCGATCTTTCATATCGACATTTAGATGCTTATTTCAAACTGTTGGATGAAGAAACGCTCTTAGTTGAAGAACCTCAACATCCGATTTTAGCAAAAACAGAAAGAACCGAAAAAAATCTCCAGTTTATTCTTTCCAATTTTACAACATGTTTTGGCCGTCCTTTCAAGGTAGTTCGAATTCCAGTTCCTGATATCTCAAATTTTAACAGCTCTATCACATTTAATGAGGATAATTATCCAAATTATATCAATTCACTTATTCTTAACAAAACTGTCCTGGTCCCAACCTATCAAAGTGCAACAGATTCAGTTGCTATTAATATTTATCGAAAGGCTATGCCAGGTTACAGAATTGTTGGTGTTGATTGTTCAAATTTAATTATTCGGAATGGAGCTCTTCATTGTGTAACGAGAGAAATTGGATCAAGAGATCCCATCTTTATTTCTCACCCCGCTTTACAGGATCAGCCTTATAAGGCAAATGGTTATGAAATTCAAGCGTACGTCCAAAGTTTTTCTGGTATTTCACAGGTCCATCTTTTTTGGAAGCATTCTTCATCAAAAGAATTCAAACCTTTACCAATGAAAAAAATTTCAGAGAATATCTACAAAGTTGTTATTCCACCCCAGGCTCCAGGTACTCACATTTATTATTTTATTGAAGCTATTAACAAAAATGGTAAAAGAATAACTAAACCATTGGTAGCTCCCAAAGGATGTTGGCATTTCAAAATAATACAAAGTCCCAAAAAACTAAGTTTGCAAAAAAATTTAGGAATCGAAAATTAATAGATAATATTAAAATTGATTATTAAAGGAAATTTTTCCTACCTGAATAGAGCACGTTGATATTCGAATTATTAATTTCTTTTTTCATAATCGTTTTGGTTTAAAAAATATTTTTTAAGTTTCCTGTACAAAGTTGCCTGGCCAATATTCAGTGAACGGGCAGTTTTTTGTTTATTAAAATTAAAATATTCCAAAGTTTTAATCAAAACTTCTTTTTCTATTTCCTCGTAATTCATGCCTATTTTAATTACGATAGTATTATTTGGTTCTGATAGGTTTTGATATAAACTAGGAAAATGCTCCGATTTTAAAATGTTACTATTCGACATAATGACAGCTCTTTCCACCATATTCTCCAATTCTCTTACATTCCCTCTCCAATCATATTTAAGCATACGTCGAAGCACTGATTTTTCAATCCCTTCAATTTTTTTATTGTTTTGTGTGCTAAATTTTTCGATAAAATGCTGAACTAAATATGGAATATCTTCTCTATGATCTCTCAATGGAGGTAAATGAATGTTGAGGACATTGAGACGATAATATAAATCTTCGCGAAATTTTTTTTCTTTTACTTTTTCCTCTAAATTTAAATTTGTAGCTGCAATAAAACGGACATCAACTTTGATTGTTTTTGTGCCACCTATTCTTTCGAATTCACCACGCTGTAAAACATGTAAAAGTTTGACTTGTAAAGGTAAACTTAAATCACCGATCTCATCTAAAAACAGTGTACCATTATTTGCTAATTCAATTTTACCTTTTTTTTGAGTTATTGCTCCTGTAAAAGCCCCTTTTTCATACCCAAATAGTTCTGCTTCTAAAAGATTTTCTGGTATGGCTCCACAATTTATTTTAATGAAAGGTTTCGAACATCTTGAACTGTGATAATGAATAGCCTCTGCAATAATCTCTTTTCCTGTTCCCGTTTCCCCAGTAATCAATACTGTACTTTTTGAATCAGCAACCTGTTCAACTATTTTCATAATTTTACTAAACTCTCTACTTTTCCAAATGATTTGTGTATGAGCATTAATCTTTCTAGTTCTCGGTCTTTCCAACTCTTTCATTTATCTGGCCTAATAATAAGTGAATTTGTTCTTCAAATACTAGCTAAATAAAATACTAGATACTAGAATAAAATTACTGGATTTACTAAACCATAAAATTACAATTACTGCAATCTAATTTTTATACTTTTTGCATAACTATATTTAAAGCTCTAATATCAATTTTATCCAAAAGTTACATAGAGAGAAATATTATTTCAGACTTCATGGTTTTCTAAATCTTTTTGTCTGAATTGTTAAAAAGAACATCTTTATATCTAATTAAGCAAAACCAATGAACATCCTTGAGCGTATATTATTCCCCATTTTTTCTTCGCTAATTAAAATTTGTTTCTTCATATTCAATCGTTGTTAATCCCTGGCATTCTAAATTAAATATATTTTTAAAATTACGTGAGAACCCATTTTTTCCCTTTAAAAATCCATCCAAATATGCACTTTTACTTCAATATTATATGTTAGACAACTATTTTATAGAAAACTTCCTTCACAATTAAAAATTTTACAGGAACAGAAAATTTATTTGTAATTTCTTTCTCAAACCGAAGGTAAATACCATTTTTCAAATTGAGGATAAAATTGCATGAAAAACGTTAAGGGAATTACAATTTGAAATAAAATAATCTACTAGGAAACTCATTTGATGAGGAAGCTTCTTTTAAGTAATAAAATCATAAACTGTAAAAATGACCAACAAATATTTTATGTAATTGAAGCATAATCCTATTCATAAATTATTCTGATGTATTTATTCGTTTTTATTGACCGAATTATTCATCGCAGAGATAGCCAGGATTTTTTCAAAGAACCGGTGAGGACCGTTCCAGAACAAGATATAGAGAAAGCCGCCAAAAATGATTGCCAGAATGAGCGGGCTGAACCCCTTAACCTGATGCGGTAAATGGACGCGACCATTCCTGCACTACCTGGGTTACCACCGCCACAGCGCCCATGCTAAATATCCAATTGCTGATCAACAGGCCAGCCAGGACAACAAGAACGTATCCTCTGCCAAAATATTTTCGGAAGCTGTAAAGCGCAGCATGACCCGTAACAGCCGTATAACGACCGAATGCCACAATAAGAAAATATGTAAATATGCAGGAAATCAACAGCGGCCAGACCAGAGTCATGCCGTATTTGGCACCAGCGGACGCCATGGTAGTGATGCTGCCAGTGCCGATATTGTAGCCGATGAGAAAAATTCCCGGCGCAATAGAGGAAAAAAATGCCCCGAGGCGTTTCCAGTATTCTTTTGGAATTGCCATAAATTGTCCTTTCCTTAAGCTATCTTTTCTTGAAAATGTTTTTTATGAGGCTATTTTGAAATTTTAATTCATTTTTTTATTGTTATTTGGTGTTTTAGAACAATTTAAATCTAAAAACCTGTCACTCCTCGAGAGGTTAGGGAAGACTGATGAAGAAATACCCAAAAGGTTATACTGTGCCTGTCGAAGTATGAATCTGGGGAGTATAACTTTGTTAACGTATAATCTTAAAAACCTTTTTTAAAAGGCACCAACCAGGCCAGTGTCTGTCGAAAAATGATTTTACAGGCGAGGAATAAGCTGGCCGCCATCCACGTAAAGCACCTGGCCGGTGGAATAAGGCAAATCACCGCGCAACAGCATTGCTACTGCTTTACCTACATCTCTAGGCTGTCCCCACCGTTCCTGTAACAAGAGACCTTCTTCAATCATCTTATCGTATTTTTCCTTAACCACGGCAGTCATGGGTGTCTCTATTATTCCCGGACGAATTTCATAAACAGAGATATTATATTCTGCCAATCGCACAGCCCATAGTTTTGTTGCCATGCTCACACCAGCCTTGGAAATACAATATTCACCTCGATTAACAGATGCCGCAACCGAATTGCTGGATGCAATATTAACAATACAATAAAAATTTCCTTTATCCGTTTTTCTCTGCTCGATCATCCAATTGGCAATTGCCTGGGTAAGGAAATAAGGTCCCTGCAGATTAATCTTCAGAACCCTTTCAAAGCTCTCTTCGCTGGCCTTCAAAATATCTATGCGTTCAGCAGGAGCCACTCCCGCATTGTTTACCAACGCATGAATTCGACCGTAATGCTGACGAATATCCTTGATCATTTTTTCCCGATCATTTGCCTGAGAAACATCTGCCTGGCAATACAATACCTCTGCGCCTAATTTTTCAAGAGCAAACAGTTTTTCTTCGATGTTCTTCTTCTCGACAATATCATTAATGACCAGCTTATACTTTTCCTTTGCCAAGCACTCGGCGATACCATAACCAATACCTCGAGCAGCACCTGTGATCAGGGCAACTCTATTCATGGAAACCTCCTGAATGGCTTTTATTTATTCTTGAAAACAGGTTCCCGTTTTTCCAGGAAAGCATTGATGGCTTCGATTTTGTCTTCGGTAGTAACACAATAAGCCAAGGCCAGGCTTTCTTCGTGTTGCAGGGCCTGTAAATCATAAGGATAGCGGTTAAACATTTTTTTCGAAAGTCGGTTGGAGTGTGGAGCCATCCTAGCAATCTGGTCGGCCACTTCTAAAACTTTCTCCATAAACCCTTCATCCGGGAATACATCATTCACCAACCCGATTTGTTTGGCCTCGGTAGCGGTGATCAACTTTCCGGTGAAAACCAATTCTTTGGTTTTTGCTACACCGATCAGACGCGGCAGCCGAAAAGTACCGCCCCAGCCAGTAATCATCCCCACTTTAGATTCTGGATTTCCTAACCTGGCCGAGAAACTGGCATAGCGAAGATCACAGGCAATGGCAATTTCGCACCCACCACCCAAGGCATAACCGTTAATAGCGGCGATCACTGGCATGGGAAATTGCTCAATTTTATTCAGTACACGGTGTCCGGTAAACGAAAAGCGTTGTGCCATAGGTGGATCAAACGTCTGAATTTCCTTTAAATCCCCTCCGGCTGAGAAGGATTTGCCAGTACCGGTTATGATTAAAACCCGAATCTCGGTACTGGCAAGTTCATCTAATTGGCTTTCTAATTGTTCCAACAACTTAAAATTGCAGGCATTGTAAGCTTCCGGACGGTTGAGACGTAATAAAACAATATGATCGGAAATTTTTTCTCGAACAATGAATGTATTCATTCTGATCCCCTTTATTTTAAAAGTAACTTTCAAACGTTTAATATGATTTTATATCGAATGGCATAAAAAGATTTGATTTAATTCATTTACTTAAATTTAATCATTAATAGATAAAACTAATAATCGAGAGTCTATTTTAAAAAAATTTTTCTTTTAATTTATTACCAATGAACTCTTTTAAAAACGAAGTCCCATCTTTTCCGGTTTAAAAATACGGCGATCCATCTGCCTTAAGGCATCACTTATCTTAGGGCGAAATTCCATTTGAGCCAGAACATCTTTTTCAAGATCAATGCCCGGGGCAATTTCGATCAGCTCCAGACCTTGTTGAGTAAGCTGAAAAACCGCTCTTTCGGTTACATAAAGTACCCGCTGACCTTTTTGAAGGGCATATTCACCGCTAAATGTCACATGCTCAACTTTATTTAAAAATTTTTTAATCCGGCCCTCCTGTTCGATTTTCAATTGGCCATCACCGATGCTAACCTTCAGTCCACCAGCGGTAAAAGTGGCGCAAAAAACCAGATTTTTTACATTTTGAGAAATATCAATAAAACCGCCACATCCAGCAATATTTTTTCCAAATTTACTTACATTTACATTACCTTTTTGATCGACCTGGGCCATTCCTAAGAACGAGATATCCAATCCGCCACCGTGATAGAAATCAAACTGATAGGGCGCATCGATAATCATATCGGGATTCCAGCCAGCGCCAAAAATGTCGCCCTTCGCTGGCACACCACCGATAATGCCCTGCTCAACCGTCAAAACAATATTATCGGACAATCCTTCTTCTGCGGCAATGTTTGCCACCCCATCGGGGATGCCAAAACCAAGGTTAACCACATTGCCCTTCTTCAACTCCATTGCCGCTCTGCGCGCCACAATTTTACGGACATTAAATGGTAGAGGATCAATATGATCCATCGGTATTTTGATTTCTCCAGAAAAAGAAGGATTATATTCTCCTTCACAGGTTTGCCACTGATGAGGATTTACCACTACTGCTGTGACCATAAAACCCGGTACCTTCACCATACGCGGACTCAGTGTGCCTCGTTTAGCCAGCCTTTTCACCTGGGCAATAACAATACCGCCGCTGTTATAAGCCGCCTGTGCCGCCGAAGTCACATCCAGGTTTACCGCTTCCTGTTCCACCGAGATATTTCCGTCTTCATCGGCAGTGGTTCCGCGAATGATGGCGACATCCACCGGGAAAGCTTTGTAAAAAAGCATCTCCTCACCGCCTATTTTGATCAATTCAACCAGGTCCTCCTGCGCTCGTTCATTCAGCTTTCCTCCATCCAGACGCGGATCAACAAATGTATACAGACCCACAGTAGTGATCAATCCCTTCCGCCCCGCTGCGATTTCTCGTGACAATTGCGAAAGAACTCCCTGCGGCAAATTATAAGCTTCGATTTCATTAGCAAGGGCCAGTTTGGTCATCTCTGGTGACCAGCCCCAATGGCCTCCGATGACTCTTTTCACTAAACCCTTATGAGCAAAATGATTAACCCCTCTCCCTTCCTTAACTCCGATACCTGTAACGTGTACCAGAATCAAATCTCTGGGTTTACCCGTTTTTAAGAATCGTTCTTTAATGCCTTCGTAAACAAAATCGGCATCCATCACGCCGCCGCCTGAGCCAGTGATAAGAAGTGTAGCACCATCTTTAATCAATTCAGCGGCTTTTTCTCTGGACATCAACTTCTTCATGGCTAATTTCTCCCTTTGTCAATGCAAGGGTAATTATGATTTTTTTCTCAAAATGAAATTTTAATCTACAATAGATCAATAATTAAATCAAGAAGGGAAATATTGAAAATTCAGGTTTAACTTGAAAAATTAAATCAATCTTTTATTTATTGAAACATGAGACAAAAGCATCGAGCCATTACAGGAGTTTTTCATCAAAACCAATAGGAATAAGTTTAATGTTTTCCATTTAACAAAATGTTTTTTCTATTTTCAAAACGTTTTTTCTAATATACGTTGAATGCAATAATAATTGTTTTCTATCGGAACAATAATATCAGGCAGGTAAATGGCTTGAATTATAAAAAGTATTTCTCATTTTTCATCGATTTCAATTCACTCTTTTTAATTTTCTATCATTATTAATTTTGTCTTTTTATCATTTAAGAGATTTTTGTATATTTTTTATTCTAATGATGTAAATGTCACATACTGAACATCAAATAGGGCAGGCTAAATCCATGATCCAAATTGATTTTAATCTTCAGCCATCTGATCTGAAAATTAAAATTGAACGATTGTTTGAAATATCAGCAGTTAAAATTGAACTCATCGAAAAAGAATATGATCCTAGACAGGGATCACCCGTTTTTACCGTAAAGGGCAAATACACTACTCGTGGTTGGACCGAATGGACGCAGGGATTTCAATTTGGTTCTCAAATTCTGCAGTTCGATGCAACAGAAGAGCAGAAAATGCTTGAGCTAGGTCGACAGAACACTGTAAAATTTATGACGCCTCATGTATCTCATTTTGGCGTACATGACCATGGTTTCAACAACATTAGCACCTACGGCAATCTATTACGGTTGATGAATGAAGGAAGAATACCAGAAAATCTCTGGGAAAGAAATTTTTATGAATTAGCTTTGAAAATCTCCGGTGCGGTTCAGGCGCGTCGCTGGACGGTAATTAAAAATGGTGGTTTCATTCATTCATTTAATGGACCACATTCACTGTTTGTTGATACGATCCGTTCCTGTCGAATATTAGGTGTAAGCCACCTGTTAGGCCACTCCCTGCAAGGGGAAAATGATATACGGGTGAGCTTGTTGGAGAGACTCATTCAACATGTCAGATCCACTGCTACCTATGCAATCTATTACGGCGAAGGCCGTGATGCTTATGACGTGCGCGGACGCACTGCCCACGAAAGTATATTCAACATCAACGATGGTAATTACCGTTGTCCCAACAGCCAGCAGGGTTACTCCCCCTTCTCCACCTGGACACGTGGTCTGGCCTGGGCCATGTGCGGATTTGCAGAACAGTTAGAGTTTTTGGATATTTTGAATGATACAGAATTAGAACCTCTTGGAGGAAGGCAGAATATTGAAAAATTCATGTTAAAAGCCGCCACGGCAACCTGTGATTTTTACATCGAGAACGCACCGACAGATGGGATCCCCTACTGGGATACCGGCGCGCCTTTGCTCTACAAGCTGGGTGATTACTTGAACCAGCCTTCTAATCCCTTCAATGATTACGAACCGGTGGATAGTTCAGCTGCAGCTATTGGTGCACAAGGTTTACTACGCCTGGGCACTTACCTCACCCGAAAAGGTCAAAATGAGTCGGGTCGTAAATACTTCCAGGCAGGATTGACCGTTTTGAATCATTTATTCGACGAGCCATATCTAAGCACTGACCCGGATCACCAGGGATTAATATTACATTCGATCTATCATCGACCTAACGGTTGGGATTACATTCCTGAAGGCCGAAAAATTCCCTGCGGTGAATCCAGTATGTGGGGGGATTACCATGCCCGAGAGGTAGCGCTTTATGTCCAACGATTGATCGAAGAAAAACCCTATCTGACATTCTTTGGCTGTTGCCAGATAAAATATATGAAACAAGAATAATTCATTCATCGTTAAGGCACAAGAATGTAAGGTATTAAGAAGATAAACTGAATAATTGTGGTTCATTAAAATAATAAGTTATTAAATGTAATTATTTTCTTCTACCATGTGCTTTAATGAATAAAAAAATTAAAAGAAACCTTTAAAAAAAGGTAAAAAAATAAATCAGTTCAAATTTATACGGACGGAATAAAATGAACGTTAAATCCATTATCAATCTTCAAAAGCTATGTATCCATACCATTACTACCAAGCCCTGGCCAATTGAAGTAGCAGCTAAAAAATATGCCCATGCAGGTGTAAAGGGAATAAGTGTCTGGCGAAGCGCTGTAGAAGGTAAAAATATTACTGAAATTTCCCGGCTTATTCGAAATGAAGGATTAGAAATTGTTTCCTATGTCCGTGGCGGTTTTTTTCCCCACCACACTGTAGAAGGTAGGCGAAAAGCCATTGACGAGAATAAACGAATTATTGATGAGGCTGCAGAACTGGGAGCTCCACTGATTGTTCTGGTATGTGGGGCCGATCCTAAACAATCCCTGTCGGAATCGCGCAAACAAATTATCGATGGTATCGCCGCAGTACTGCCACACGCCCGGGATAATGGAATTAAACTGGCGATTGAACCACTTCATCCAATGTATGCTGATAATCGTTCGGCTATCAATACACTTAAGCAAGCTAACGATGCATGCGAGCAGTTGGCTACAGATTGGGTAGGTGTGGCAGTAGATGTCTATCATGTCTGGTGGGATCCGGATCTGGAAAAAGAAATACAACGCTGCGGGAAAATGAAAAAAATTTTTGCTTTCCACATTTGCGACTGGAAAACTCCCACTACTGATATTTTGAACGACCGTGGATTAATGGGTGAAGGCTGCATTCCCATTCCCAGAATACGCGACTGGGTAGAAAATGCTGGATTTAATGGCTTCCACGAGGTGGAAATTTTTTCCAATACATATTGGGCAGAGAATCAAGATGAGTTTCTGACCAAAATTATTAATGCGTATAAGAAATATGTGTAATAATTTCAGCCAGAGCGTAGCAATTTCCCTGGACATCTTCTTTTTCTGGATACTAATGCAAAATTCTAGTTTTTCATTTGCAACATTGTTAGATCAAAAAATATTTCAATCGACTGTTTTGCTATGATTTTAGACTGTATTGCCATTTAAGAAACCAAAATGAGGTGACAATTTTGATATATTCTCAAGAATTTGGATAAAAGTTTAATTTTAAAACATAAGCGAAGTTTTAGCGTTACAGGTCAGATGCGTGCCTTACTTTTGCTGGGTAGAAAAAAATTTTTTAATTTTCAGACAAAAAACAAATTTCATTGTAAATAAGAAATAGAGGGGATAAAGAATGAGTCAGAATTTAACAGTTCATAGGGTTGGCATTATTATGAACGGTGTTACAGGTCGTATGGGTACTAATCAGCACTTAATGCGTTCAATAGTACCAATCATTAAAGAGGGTGGGATTAAATTAAGCGATAAAGAAGTTATACTTCCCGATCCGATTCTGGTTGGACGCTCGCCAGCCAAATTGACTGAACGAGCCAAAATGTCCGGGATTGAAAAATGGACAACCGACCTGGATGCAGCTTTGGAAGATCCTAACAACCATATTTATTTCGATGCGCAAACAACAGATCGGCGGGTAGAGGCTGTGAAAAAAGCCATAAAGGCTGGTAAACATATTTATTGTGAAAAACCCACTGCAGCCAACACTAAAGATGCCTATGATCTTTATCTTCTGGCCAAGAAATCGGGATTAAAACATGGCGTGGTACAGGATAAACTGTGGCTTCCAGGCTTTCGCAAATTGAAAGTTCTGATTGATACCGGTTTTTTTGGTGAGATCCTTTCCATCCGTGGCGAATTTGGTTACTGGGTTTTTGAGGGTGATACTGTCAGCGCTCAAAGGCCTTCCTGGAACTACCGCAAAGAAGATGGCGGAGGCATCATCCTGGACATGTTTCCGCATTGGAGCTATGTCCTGAACAATCTTTTTAGTGAAGTTAAAGCAGTGTCGTGCCTGGGCGCCACTCACATTAAGAAACGGTGGGATGAACAAGGACAACCTTACCAATGCACGGCAGAAGACGCGGCTTATGCTACTTTTTTACTAAAAAACGGTGTCATTGCTCATTTTAATTCCAGTTGGACCACCAGGGTTCGCCGTGATGATCTGGTTACATTGCACGTAGATGGTACAAAAGGTTCGGCTGTTGCTGGTCTTCGTAAATGTTTCGTTCAGCCTTATGGAGCGACTCCCAAACCCGTCTGGAATCCTGATATCGAGAATCCTCAAAATTATTTCGATACCTGGCTGGAAGTACCGGATCAAGAAGCCTATAAAAATGCCTTCCGGGCACAATGGGAATTATTTTTACGGCATGTGGTTAAAGATGAACCTTATTCTATGGACTTCCTCTCTGGCGCGAAAGGGGTGTTGCTGGCCGAAAAAGGGTATGAATCATGGCAAAAAAAATCCTGGGTTGAACTGGAAGAATTGGCACCTTGATTCCAAAATCGTTTATTATTCAATGTGCTAAAAATATTCAAAAAACAGACGAGTGAAATAACCATGAGTAAAGTTGCTTTGATTACCGGTGGTACACGGGGTATCGGCCTGGGCATTTCTCTAAGCCTGGCAAAGGAAGGTTACCATCTTGCAGTAAATGGCGTCCGGCCTGAAGAAAAAGTGCAAGATGTTTTGAAAAAATTGTCAGAATATAACACACAGGTTATTTATTGCCAGGCAGACATTAGCCAACCTACCGAACGCCAAAACATGTTGGAGCAGATTCGAAGTAAATTTGGCCGATTGGACCTGTTGGTTAATAATGCCGGGGTGGCGCCCGCTGAACGCAAGGACATATTAGAAGCCACCGAAGAAAGCTTCGGACGGTTAATCCGAATTAATCTACAAGGCCCTTATTTTTTAACACAATCCGTAGCCAATTGGATGATCGAACAACAAAAACAATTCGAAAATTTTCAGGGGTGCATTATCTTTATTACTTCAATATCTGCAACGGTAGCCTCAATAAATCGCGGTGAATATTGCATCTCCAAAGCGGGGTTAAGCATGGCCAGCCGATTATGGGCGGTTCGACTGGCTGAATTCAACATTCCTGTTTATGAAATCCGTCCCGGCATTATTGAAACGGATATGACAGCCGGCGTGAAAGAAAAATATGATAAATTAATCGCCAATGGATTAACACTGGAAAAACGTTGGGGAAAACCAGAAGATATCGGTAAAGCTGTGGCTGCTCTGGCCCGTGGTGATCTGCCCTACTCTACCGGGCAAATCCTCACAATGGATGGTGGGATGAATATTCCGCGCCTTTAATTCATCTATTAAAAAAGTAGTAGGAGATCTTGAAATGAACCAAAAGAACAAACATTATTGGAATCTTTGTACTCTGACGATGATTATTCTTTCAATCATTACTTTCTCTCCACTGGTCATTCCTGCTGGCAAATACACACCAACACTTTTTTCACTACCCCGCACCCTCTGGGCAGGTATGCTAGTTTATATCTTAATGGTAGTGATCACATTTATTGGTACAAAAGTCTATCCAGGAAATGAGAAATCAAAAGGAGAAAACAAATGACCACGTGGATATTCTTATTCGGCGCTTTGTGGCTGTTTGCTATCGCTTACTTTTCATTTAGATCTTACCGAAAGATTAAAACAGCTAACGATTACATTTTTGCTGGTTCAAAAATAGGCGTTTTTATTGGTCTCTTAACTTTTGCAGCAACATTATTTAGCGCTTTTACTTTTATGGGAATGCCAGACTTTTTCAGAGAACATGGCGTAGGTTCCTGGATATTCCTTGCTATTTCTGATGCGGGTATGTTTTTCTTTATCCTCTGGTTTGGTCATAAACTACGTGAACAAGGTACCGCTAGGGGATATCGTGGCGTAGCAAGATTGATGAATCAATGTTACGAATCTCGTTGGCCTGGCTATCTCTATTTCGCAGCCATTTTTCTATTTCTAGTCCCCTATATGGCTGTTCAAATTCGCGGAATTGCTATTTTCTTTAACGCAATATTCCCCGAAGCTTTACCTTACTGGGGATGGATTACCCTTATTGTGACCATTATTTTAATTTATACTCAAATCGGTGGTTTAAGAGCTATTATCTACAGCGATTCTTTACAAGCCTTAGTTTTACTTTTCGTTATCTGGATAATTGGACTCACCTGTTTGAAAAATGCTGGCGGATTGACCAGTCTATTTGAACAGGTCAAGCAATCAAACGAAGCATTACTTTCCATTCCAGGCCCTAAAGGATTGCTTACATTTCAATTCCTGGTTATTTCCTTCTGGTCTATTATCATGCTGCCCGTTACCCAACCGCAGATTACGACTCGCTTAATTATTATGGAAAGTGAAGAAAAAATGCATCGTATGGCAGTATCTTTAGGGGTATTTGCGTTTTTGGTGTTAGTTCCTACTATCTTTATTGGACTTTACGGGGCGATTAATTATGGACATGCCCAACCCAATGAGTTTCTTTCCGAAGTTTTACTCTTTGAACAAAGCGATATTATTGCTGCTTTAGCAGTGATTGGTTTATTAGCTGCATCAATTTCTACAGCAGATTCTCAGATATTTGCCTTAAGTACCGAATTCCGTTCTTTAATGGAAGGGGATGAAAAAAGAATCATGCTTTATACCCGATTAGCAATCATATTTTTTGGAATTTTTACTCTCGTTTTTTCCATTGTTACTACCGATCAATTAGTTCTTTTAGCCCGAGTAAGCTTTGTAGGAACCTCCATTATGGGTCCAATGATTATTGCTGGTATCTTTTCTAAAAGAAAAATAGGAAAAGAAATTATCTGGGCGACATTGATTAGTTTAGTTCTTTTTATTGCCTCTCAAGCAAACATAATACCCGCTTCTGTACTAGGTGTACGATTAGATATGGTGATTGTTGTGTTCGTTATTATTTTCACTCTACTTTCAGTTTTTCTAAGAAAAAGTTATGCTGAAAAATCATTTTAAAAAAGTTTAATAGATGGAAATGATACTAGATCAGTTTCGATTAAATGGGAAAATTGCTCTTGTTACCGGGTGCCGCCGGGGTATTGGTAAAGCTATGGCTGAAGCCGGAGCCGATATAATCGGTATAAGCGCCCAATTGAAAGATAAAAATAGCGAAATTGAAAAGGAAATTACAGCAATTGGGAGAAAGTTCTGGCCCTACCATTGTGACTTTTCTAACCGGATAGCTCTCTATGAATTTGTAAAAAAGGTAAAACAAGACTTTCAAATTATTGATATTCTGGTAAATAATGCAGGAACTATTTTAAGGAATCCTGCCTTTGAACATCCTGATGAATACTGAGATAAAGTTATTGAAGTTAACCTGAATGCTCAGTTTATTATCAACCGTAAAATTGGAAAACGAATGGTAGAACGAGGTTACGGAAAAATAATTTTCACTGCTTCGCTACTTACCTTTCAAGGGGGAATCACCATTCCGAGCTACGCTGCGAGCACATGAAAAACCTTTTGAACCAAAATCTGACTCCGTATCATGCACTAATTGGGAAAATTCATATCGTGGAAATAAATTGAATATTTGTCCGAAAATATTATTAAATTTGTTCATAGGGTAAGCCTCCTTATGTATTTGGTTATCTATGTTTTAAATTTGGAGGCTTATCCTTTATCTTTCAATTATTTTCTTCGTGAAAAATCTTATTTCGGACTAAAGTGAGACGAACAATATTTTAAAAGTAATTCATTGACCTCGTCTAGATCAAATCGCTCAGGATCAAAATCATCACCAATCCAATCTTTATATTCTTCATGTTCTGGGTGGTCAGGATCATTCAATCCATCCAAAAAATTATAGTATCCCCAAACACCGCCAACATCCTCAGGTGGACATGCCCTCTTCCCTTTTAGACATATAGGCAGCCTCGTACTTGAATTATACGGAAGAAACTTTTCCAATGTAATTTTATGCTCCCAGCCATCTCCAAAATCATATTCATAAATTACTGTATCCTTCTCTTTTTTCAAAATATGTCCAACTTTGTATTTCCTCTCATCAAGAATTTTCCTAAAATATTCTTCAGGATCTGGTTCACCATAATATTGACCATTTGCTATAAACTGATGTAAATGAGAGTTTTCCCATCCCATTACTATTTGTATTATTTCATGTAATTCTTGAAGAGTTATAGTATTAACAACGAGAAAACGACGCCAGATAGGAGGCCTTATTCCTTTCAAAACAATCTTTAACTGACATATTTTCTTTTGTATCTTTGACATCCGCTATTATCCTTGTGTTGTTTTCTTTATTACATCTAACATTATAATTTAATTTATTCAATTAAATCATAATTCGTGTTTAATAATATAAAATTCATATAAAAATTTTCAAAGAAAATTATTGGTGCTGGCTAAATTTTTCCTGTTTAAAAGTTTTAATTAATTATTATTCGAAATCAGAGAAATTATGTCAATGCAATCTTTGTTCGAATAAGCAAAATCCAGTGCTTCCCGCAAGATCAACACACTCACCCGCTCCTTGCCAAGTTAGAGTCGGACAATCTGACTAAAAGTTCCATTCCGTCCTTCCCGCGCGTTGGTAGAACAATATTCAAGCTACTGCAGCCGACGGGCCTCAAATGTACACTACGGCGTTTGCAAATACGCCTTACCAGAGAGGGGACATGATCTTTCAACCAAGCAGTGAAAGCTGGGAACGGTTCTATCAATCCATACCCGTTTCCCGCACTGATGAATTGCAGAAATTTCCTTCGTTTTTCATGTCCACTCTTGTTTATCCATCCACGTTTGCTTCTATGACCAATTTATTTCCCCTTTTCCGAGCCATAGCATTTCAGTATTAATAATAACTGTTGCTTGCAGTTATTTCTCTATCTGCCATGCCTTTACAGTTTCGGATAATCAGGTTTTTTGTCTGCCTCCGAATTGCAATTCTGGAACTACACTCTGAGCCAATCGGTAATAGGGTATCTTCAAAAAGAATATTCATTGCATCATCAAGAACAATAGCTGGTCGTCCGTCGGATTTTTCGAAGAGAAATTCGCATCCAATAAAACTTATATTCTTTACATGGCGCAAATACCAGGCATATGCGGGGATTGGGCCAAGTTTTCTGGGAAAGCGTTCATCGTTCTCCGGTGGTTCCACTTCCGCTTCCGTAACCGGATGCCCACCCTTTGCTGTAATTGAGACATTCCTGAACTGGATATTTTCGATAGGGCTGCCCGGTTTTCCCCAGATAACGGAGGGCATTTCGCGTCCTTTGAAATATGAATAGCAGTCGGTAGCAGTAATGTTTTCGAAGGTCACGTTACGTATTGCTCCTCGCTTATACATTCCCTTCGGTACTCGCGCAACGTCCGATAATTTAATAAAAATAGGCGCAAACGTTTTTTCCATCTTTATGTTTCTGTAATGTATATTTTCAATTACACTACCATCGTTCGAGGTGATTCCGATTCCGGCTTTTCCGGCTCGACGTATTCGGATGTTCTCAAATCGGATGTTCCTGAAAGGAGCTATCGTTTCCGTACCAATCTGTAAACCATTGCATCCACTTGCAAGGTAACAATTTCGCACAATAATGTTTTCACTGGGTAGCGCCTTGCCGAGAGAAAGGTCACTGCCAAGTTTTATCGCATCGTCACCACCTGCCGGATAGCCGTCGTGGTAGCGTACGGCATCGATATGACAATTGGAGACCACAACATTCCGGCATCCCGATAGATTCAGCCCATCCCGACTTGTATTGATGGTGACGTTATCGATGACCACGTCTTCGCAGCCAGTAGCTAGAATGGCGTAATGCCCACCCTGTTGTATGTTTAGATTGCGAATTTCGACGTTTTGGCAAAGTTTGAGGGCGATACACTTATCGCCGGTACCTTTTGGCACTTTACTGCTTCGGGTGAGGGCGGAGCCGTCAAGGGTGCCCGGCCCGTAAATTTTCACATTTTCTAGATTTTCGCCCCAGATGAGGGACGCATGCCAGTGATAATAGGCAGGATCCATAAGGCCCCTGTCGTTGGAATTGGGTTCCCACAGGTCCATGACATCCGGTAAGGCTTTCAACACAGCACCTGCATCAAGTGCCAGCGTTACGTTGCTTTTCAGATGAATCGAACCAGTGGCATAAATACCCATTGGCACAAATACCGTTCCGCCTCCCGCCGCGCTGCACGCTTCGATCGCTTTGTTAATTGCCGGAGCATCGTTGGTGATTCCATCCGCCACCGCACCAAAATGCCGTACATTGTACGTCCCAACAGCCGACAGCCTCTCTGGTGTCAGGCTAGCGATCACATCATTACGTTTTATTCCTGTATGCTCTTCAAAGCAAGCAACCATACCGTCCCGGGTATTTCGTGCATCTTTCACGTAGTCAACGAGGATTTTCTTCGTATATTCGAAACGGCGGTTGTCTATCTTACCTTTAAGTTTCTCCCAAAGATCTACCATTTGCTGAGCAAGCTGTACGGCTTCATCCATGTTTCCGTAGACATCCTCGATCAAAGTCCGGCCGATGGATAGTCGGTAATTATGATCTACGAAATGAAAATAAGTCAGAAATTCTTCGCCTCTCATGCTGTCACCGTAAACTTCGCGCAACCCCGGGGCATATTGATCAAGGATTCGTTGCTGTAACTCCGGAGAAACAGGGCCGATTCCATCCCTGTTGATCACATATGGCGTTTTATGTTCCACCATCCCGATATCACCTTTGTCAATCCAGATCCCTCGATAGCCACGATATGTATAAAGTTTTCTGGTGACATCGTCCGCAATAAACAGGATTGTTTTGATTGTTCTCAGAACTTCCGGATCGTTTCCGAATGTCTGTTTGATCCATTCTGTATAGATCTCATCAACAGAACGATCGGGATTCCAGGCGAGTCGACCCAGACCATAATAGTTGACCATATTCAGGGGACATTTAGTCCACGCGGGCGACGGACTGATCATGGAAACCCCCAGAATACAATCGACATCAAACTTATTCAGGCTGCCCGGCCCGTTTCGGTAATTATCCTGTTCCAGCCACCATTTCCATTTTTCGACCCAGGTCACTGGCCAGCCCTTATCGATGACCAGTTCACTGCCAGAAAGGTTCTTTTGAATAGCACCGTCAAGAGCCGGGATAGGAGCCCAGAAATCCCAGTCCATGGGGCTTCCCTTGGATATGAGAACAACATTTTCCAGAAATTTGCCATCTTCCGGAGTAAAAATATCGTATGGGATGAGGTTGCGATAGGGTTTGGGTGTATAGCGGTAATTGCCATATACGAAAGTGCGAACAAGACACTTTCCTCCATAAGGCAGCAGAGTTTTGGCTATCCGGTTGACCATTGGCGGTCGAGGATCACCGTTCTGTCCTTCAGAACCTAGCTTCATAAGATAGCCGCCGAAATCGGGCACCCTCTCATAGAGTTTGTCAGCCGTCTCTTGCTTGAGCGCAAGCAGGTAACTCGGACTCCAGTATAGTTTCATACCATAATCTCTGAGAATAGATGCAAGGACTTCAACTTCATCAAGATGCTCAAGAAAATTGTCCCGGGCACTCCAATTAATTTCACTCGGACAGATGGCATTCCAACCGGCTGATGCCATCATGCGCACCCAGTCGCGGATGAGTTTCGTATTACCCGTACGTAAATCTTCCCAACTATAGATCGAATTGTATCGGCCACTGTACCAATTGTCATATTTGAAACCGCGGAAATAGGACCAGTGATTGACCATGCGGATCGGAATCTGCGGATTTTCAAGTACATCCAGTGCGCATGGATCCTGTCCCAACTGGAGGCGCCGAATCAGGTCGAATGTGCCAAAGATGACTCCTGCTGGGACATTGGCTACAACAACTAAAGTTGTTTCGTTATCATTCGTCAGCGATTTAATGATAAATCCGTCGTACTTGATTCTATCCAGTTTCAACTCATCAGCCCGCTCACGAATCCAGTTTGAAGTTTCGGGAGTTCCCAAGATTACCTTTGAACCTTCGGTAGGTTTCTCCTCAATTTTTGGCTTGAATTCATACATCGATTTCAGGGCTTCGGCCAGCTCTGCTGCTGCCGTTTGAACAGTCGAATTCGAATCTTCCACGATGATGCGCTTGAGCAGATTCTCGCCTGGCCGCTTTGGGAGAGGATTATATTGCAACCACGCGCGGTAAAGAGTTCGGTCCTGTTCCTGGTACTGGTAGACATTCATTTTCCTTTCGTTGGGATTTGTGTCTTCCCGGCCTGCGTAGATAGATCTTGTCGAATTGAAAATTTCACGAATCTCCCGGTCGCTTAATACACGGTTGTAAATCCGAACATCGTCCATAAAACCGACAAATTCTTTGCCTGTTGTGATAGCTGTCAGACCTTTTCGCCGTAGGGGTTCCATGTTAGTCGTTGACAAATCGATCACCGCGATCAATTGTCCATCCCGCCAACCGATGATCCTTTTGCCCTGGTCATCATAAGCCACAGCAAAATGGTGCCACTCCGATTCTCCCACGACCGCTCTCTCATGTGGGTAAAATGCCCACTCGCGCATATCATATTTTGGCCAATCGTAATCCAAAACCAGATTCCAGTATTTGAAATTATGTTCACCTGTAAAGCGGACCTGCAAGTGACCGCGATAAACTCGGAACTGAACAGCATTATTGTTATATTCCAGACAAGTTGTCTGAGACCAGCCTACGTTCAGCCACAGAGAAATGGTGCCACGGGAAATAGCCAGGGGCGAGTTTTCCGAAGCTGGTATGATCATCGGACCAGTATCGGGCATGAGCTCTATGCATGCCTTGCCTTTTCCCAACGAATAAATGCGTGTACCCTGGAGCATGGCGTCGTTGCCATTTCCCGAAAGATCCTTGCCAGTGCCATCGTCGAAATCCCACCGGCCAACCAGACCGTCTAAAACATCAGCATATAAGCCAAACCAACTAAACACAATTAAAACCAGGAGAATCACTAACTGCATTATTTTGAATGTTTTTTCTACCTTTTTTCGGAACACTTTTTTATTTCCTCCTCAACTAATTAGCAATAATAAATCCCCAACAACAAATCTTCATAGTCTATTTAATCTAAATACAATATCCCTTCTTTGATTTTGCTGTAGCACTTTCCTACAACCAATCTGCTGCGACGATTTTACCGCTTTTCACATTTATTATATGAAATTCACATTGTTTTTAAAAACGCTAAGTTAACTATGTCTATCTTTCCCTGCAAGAGAAAGAGTTGTTTTCTTGATTGAGATATGATTGAAGATAGAACTACCAATTTTTTAGTCTTCGTCTGAGAAATTTTTCATACTTTTCTTTGAGAATCAAATACAGAAACTTCTCTGCAAATCCAGGGAATTGAAACATTTTCATGGTTTTAAGCCTGAAACGAATTTTTGGGATAAACCATTCTAGTGGCGCGCTATTAGGCAGCTGAAGCATGATAGGATGGCTATTAAGGTGTTCTTTGAAATTAAACGGTCACCTGACTGTATCCTTCCATCTGTGAAGAAAAACATAGGTTTGAAGTATAAAAGATCACCCTGAGTGCAGATTCGACAGCGATTTTTGCCGGCTGCTTTTTACTCCATCTACCCTGGATAATGTATTTATTATCATTAAACTTAATAGTTTGATAATAAATAGATTTAAAAGGAGTAATTTTCGTAATCTTCATATTTTTAAAGTGTACCAACCTGAAATAATCCGCAGAATTTTTAAGATAAAATTCATCTTATATATCTAAAGAATTATCCTACTCAATCCCGCTCATTCATGTTCACATGTCATTATCCCAGTCAGGTTGAATTTTCGTAAATTCATCATCATTCATGTTTTATAATTACAATCATTTGAAGATGAGTTCTAATTGCATAAATATTGTGTATTTACAATTTCTGTTCTAGCAAACCAACTTTTCTTGTTTTTGAATTAGTCATTGGTATATCCCCCATTGGATCACGAAAATTCCCAGTGTGCCTTTCTTTATTCAATTCGAACAGAAACACCCCACAAATACTCAACATCATGTATTAGCATTTACGTATTAAAAACTACACTTAGATTTTATGATTTTAAACCAAATATTCAAAAATAAAAATCGAGAGTGTACCTTGGCAATCCACTATATACACATCGTGTGAATAATTTACTCTAAAATCATACCACCCCATTCTACCACCGTAAAACCTTTGCGTGTAAACCGGGATATTGAAGGCGTCTGCATATAACCTATTTCAGCGGTATTAACACCTTTAAATAAATAGTATAAACGCAGAGTACTTTCTGGTTCTTTCGAAAACTGAAGTTCAACCAATTGATTGATAATATCGGACGTTTGGGGGTAAATGTAATAATATTCGTATTCTTTCAATTTTGGTATCCAGTACTCTGTGAAATCATCGATTTCAGTTTCATTAAACCCATATTCCTTCATATTGTCTCTAAAGAACATTTCAAGCTCATTTCTTGGCACCACCCATCCCTCATGTGTTTGAAAGTAATGGGGAACATTACATTCATAAAATAAATATCGGAACTCATTATCTATTATTCCTGAAGGCTTTACCGAGATATGCCAACCCTCATTATAAAGTGGCTCTGATACTGTTATAGAACCTCCTCGGGGAAATAAAACTTTAATTATTAAGTTTTCTTCTTGCTCAGGGTAGATATATATATTCGGCTTTTTTACTACTAACGTATCTGATTCATTTACAGTGCGATAATAAGCAATAATTGATTTATCTCTGGAACAATTGGACACTATAAAAAAACTCAACAACATCAGGGCCAATAAAGTTATTTTGGTTTTCATAGAATCGCCCTCCAATTTAAATTGATCACCATTTGTGTTGAAAGTAAACATTTTGTTTTAATTTCTTCTCAGGAATTGTTCTTTTTTATAAAGAATAAAGTTAAAATTCATATAAGAATTTTCAAACAAAATTGTTGATGCTGGAAATTTTTATATGAATCATTTTATATAAATTACCCGTTATGCGAATTAAAAAAGTAGATTTAGATATGGGATTTTTTATTCTTAGATTATGTTTATACATAAAAAAAACACGAAATTAATCTATTCCATATTTTAGAAAAATTTAGTCAAAATTTTATCCATTAGCAAACAATCTTTGTAAAATGTGCTTAAAAAGCACGGGCATATAATACGAATAAACATACACACTGTTATACGATGTGTTATCTAAGGTATTTATATCCATCTAAAGTTGCTTTCATCCAGAGTTCGTAATCATTCTCAGGTAAAGGCTGTAAATTGTTCATTTCATATCTGTTTCGGTTGAGTTTATATGTGTCGTAAAAACCATTCTCAAATTCGTATACTTCTCCAGTATCTGGATCATATAAACGTTCTTTTCCTAAGATTGTATCACTTTTTTTCTCAGCAATAATATCATCAACCTTATTTCGGTTTTCCCAGCCTTTCATTATTATATCCGAAATTTCATCCAGACTTTTCCCCGCTTTAAGAATACCTGCATAGGTACTTGCTTGCTGTTGTAAGCAATTATTCACATAATGTTGACTTAATGTAAAGCTTTCTACTGACTTTAATAGTACATCTTTGATTTCAGGGAATTCCTTTTTAGGTGCAGTTATACCAGTTACTGAAAATCCATATGCAATCCCTCCACCCGGACTACCGGTAAAAGGTAAAACAGGAGCCACAGTAACCAGAAACAAACCTTCGCCTAAATTTTTATCTCCCTCTGTAAATAATGCTCTTATTAGTTCAGTATTACCACCACTGATAAGACACTGCTGCGGAATTACAGACACAATTTGAAGATTTTCCAACCTAGGACATTGAGGCATAAATCTTTGTGCTACTTGTGTTCGGGCAATAAGGTGGAATTGGGTGAGAAAATTACTCGGAGTAAGTGGATTAACTACAGGCATTTCAATCCAGGTAATAGGATAACCGCCCATACTCATATATTGACGGTCAAGCTCCTTTTGTTGGGCGCTCATATAAACTGGTCCTACTTCACCAAAATAGAAAATCTGGCATAAAGGTTCAGCAGGATTGCGAACTAAAAAAGAAAAATTAGCACACATTCCAGCAGTAATTATTTTCCATCCCTTTGGTTTATAAATTGAGAAGAAACCACCATCAAATTTTTCAAGTTTTAGCTCTATCTTTTCACTTTCCTGCCCCTGAACATTTAAAAAAAAACTTAAGGTTAAGATTCCTAATAATATTAACACAGAGAACCTTCCCATTTCTTCTTCCTCCTTTTTTCATAATAAAAATACTTCTTTAATACTTTTTAAATAAAAGAATCTGCAGCAAGCAATTTGGGCAAAGAGCGGGAAAAAGGTTTTTCTCCATTGCTACACAATGCAATACTGAATAAACGTAGAATGCAAAAAAATGTCTACAACCACAAATTAAACAAAAATTTTATTAATTGTTACTATTATTTACTACCATTTTTATAGAAAACCACACTTAGTACTAACCCAACAACGATACAAATAGCACTAATAACATAAACTCCACTTAAATTTGGCGCATAAGCTTCCGGCTTCCAACTGCCTGTTCGGATAAATGCCTTAAATAAAAAATGAGAAGGACCTCCAGTAAGAATAGCTCTAATCATTAATGCTATAGACAATAAAACAATGCCCAAAAATGTTAAAATATTTGACATTACAAATGCTAACCTATTCATGTCTTGTCTTTCTTTATTTTCCATTTTATCTTCAGACCCCTTGAGAATTATTCTTCCATCTAAATGTCTTTCTTTTATGAGTCCCAAAGCTGATTGCGCATAACGCTTTGCAGGTATGGGCAATCCAGCCAGAACGGGATTTGTGAGAGCGTAAGCGAAACGCATACCCGCTTTTGAGTGACCGAA
>CAYLYM010000047.1:0-25260 GCA_964387645.1 uncultured Calditrichaceae bacterium
CTTCAGCATGAATATCTATTTGCCGACCAGAAAGGATATACAATTGTCAGCAGTGATTTCACAAATTTTACTCACATTGAGGGGGTTCCAAGAACACTTGATGATATTGTTTCAATCCGCAAACACGGAGAAAAACCTCCGGAACTGGTTATTTATAATGGCAAAAAATTATATCGCATTCGCTATTTTGCCAATCCGCTTTATCCTTTTCGTTATGTCATTTTCCTTTTAGCCACCCTGGTAATATACGCCCTTCTAACGGGTATTTTTTCCATTCTGCGTTCCCTCCTGCTCTACGACCGATTCTGGCAATTTCTTTTCCTGTATTCCAACCACGGGATTGCTCTTCTGGATCATAAGGGTCGAATTAAAAATTTAAATGCCATGTTGGAACACCAGCTTCAAATGCGCCATCACATTCAGGACAGGGAACGATTCGACAAGGCATTTGCCGAGCGACTGGAAATCCTGTCCATCTTAAATAAATTTTTCGAAAATCCCCGGCCGCTTCAGGAAGACCTGACATTCTCCACCGAAACCGGGTCTTTTAAGGGAAACATCCGGGTTTATCCGCTCGTTGGGCCATGGAGCATTCCCCTCGGATATTCTATCGAAATAACCAATCACTCGCAACCGATCCAGGCGGAAAAGATTCAGATCTGGAGTAAAACCGTTCAAAAAATGGCGCACGATATCAAGACCCCATTGTCGGCCATCCAACTTAGTTTGCAAACGCTACAAATGAAACTATCGGAAATCTCACCACAAAGTCTGAAAAAGCTGGAAAACGATTTTTCTTTAATTAATAAAGAGCTAAAGCGCGTTAAAGAAATGACAAAAAATTTCTTAAAATTTACCAACTTAGAGAAACCCAACCTTCAATATATAGCCATAAAGCAAATCATCGCTCATGCTGTTAAACAATTCAAGAATTATTTCAACCACCGACTGAAACTGCAATTAGATATGGACCCTGATATTACCCACATCTGGGCGGATCCAGCCCAATTACAGATGGTTTTCCAGATTTTAATAGAAAATGCCATCGATGCTATGCAGGGGCAGGGGCACATTTTAATTTCAACCAGTTTGGCACAATATTTGGATAAAAATTTCAAAAAGTACCTGGAGATCGAATTTGCTGATAACGGGCCGGGTATTGAACCAGAGCTATTAGAGAAAGTATTTGATCCATTTTTCTCAACAAAAGCCGAGGGAACAGGCATGGGATTACCTATTGCAAAGAAAATTATTGAGGATCATGGCGGCAACATTTCCATCACCTCGCGAGAAAATTTTGCTACAGTGATACGAATTACGTTGCCAATTGGAAACATTCCGGAGGAATCTCATGCTTAAAATTTTAGCAATCGATGATGACCCGAGTTTCTTACTCTCCTTGTCAAATTTTCTGGAGTATAAAAATTATTACGTCCAGACCGCACCGAATCCCTTCAAAGCAGAAGAATATTTCCGTAATGAGGATTTTGATTGCGTTTTATTAGATGTAAAAATGCCGGGAATGGATGGTATCGATCTTTTAAAAAAATTTCAGCAAATCCGTCCAACAATTCCAATCATCATGATTTCCGGTCAAAGCACCATATCAACGGCTGTAGAAGCCATCAAGTTGGGTGCTTATGATTTCATCGAAAAACCGCTGGATATCGATCGGTTGCTTATCACTTTAAAAAATGCTCTGGAAAAGAAAATCTGGCAATCAGAGAAATTATCCCTTCTTTCTCAAATCGATGATGCTTACCCTTTTATTGCGGTAAGTAAAAAAATGCGGGATTTGATTGAGAAAATTAAGCGTATTGCGCCTACCGATACTAAAGTCCTGATATTAGGAGAGAGTGGCACTGGAAAAGAATTGATTGCCCGGGCTCTGCATTATCACAGTAAAAGGAATACCAAACCATTCATCAAGATCAATTGTGCTGCAATACCAACAGAATTGTTGGAAAGTGAACTCTTTGGGCATAAAAAGGGATCATTCACTGGCGCCACTTCTGACTATAAGGGGAAATTTTTAGCTGCAGATACTGGTACGTTATTTTTAGATGAAATCGGGGATATGGAGGAGAAACTTCAGGCCAAGCTATTGCGGGTATTACAAGATGGCGAAGTGGAAATTATTGGTGAAACTAAACCCAGAAAAGTAGATGTTCGCATCATTGCCGCAACCAATAAAGATTTAACTAAACTCGTCAACGAAAGAAAATTCCGGGAAGATTTATATCATAGATTGAATGTTGTTCAGATCCGGATTCCTCCGTTGCGTGAACATGTGGAAGACATTCCTGTTCTTGCCAGGTATTTCTTAAAAGAATTCGCCCAGACTTACAATAAAAAGTTAGTGGATTTCACCCCACAGGCCATGCACCTATTGATAAACTATTCCTGGCCAGGAAATGTCCGGGAATTGCGAAATGTTGTGGAAAAAATTTCCGTTCTAACCAAAAACACTCGAATTACCGCTGCAGAAGTTTCCGAAGCTCTTGAGCCTGAAAACAACCTATCAACAGTCAAAGCATACTCTGGCACGCTACAGGAAGCACGTGAAAAATTTGAAAAGGAGTATATTAAACGTTTTTTAAATATCACTGGTTGGAAAATCCAGGAAACGGCCGAGGCATTAGGGATAAACCGTTCAGCTTTATTCAAGAAAATGCGAAAATTGGGGATCAAAAAACCCAATTCTTAACACTTTTAAAATAAACACCTTTTTTCAGACTGCTGTTATACTAAAAAGTTGGAGCTCCTATAACGTTGTTCTATCCTTTAAAAAATTTCTATTCAAAACTGTACATTGGGAATATTTCTTTTTCAGCTAAGCCTAGTTTATTTATTTTTTTAGACTGCACCGACCTTATCGATGTACAGCTTCATAGTTCTACTAACAGAATCCATAGAATTAAAAACCCCGGATTCTGTTTTTTCTAATGATGGCCTCATTTTCGGCTTTTATAGCGATTTATCGTAGACTACTCCAAAAAATTCTCATGAAAAAAATCTTTTTCCCGATTATATTATTTAAGTTTCAATAGTCCTTAAAAATTTTAAACTTCAGGAGAAATTCAGATGAAAAGTCTAATTTTCATCTCAAACATTTTGTTACTGGTCATTTTGTTATCAGGGTGTAGCAAAACGCCTGTGGAAAAAGGTGATGAAGCATTTGCCCAGGGTCGTTACGCAGAAGCCATAAGAGCTTATCTTGAAGCGACTAAAGAGCAGCCAGAAAATCCAGCACTGAAAGAAAAGATTGCAACGGCCTATTTTAAACAGGGTGAAAAACTTTTTCAAATGCGCAAGGTGCTGAAAGCGTTCGAGGCACGGGTGGAGTTAGGTGCCAAATATGTTCCTGAACAACCTTCAGAGCAGATGCGTAAAACACTCTCTCAAGTTTATTATGCACTGGCCATGGCTTATAAAAATACCCCACCTGAGAATCCTTATCAAAAGAAAACATATTTCGATAAGACCTTATCCTATTTAGAGAAAGCAATTCGCTTTGATGAAAATAATAATGAGGCCAGGCAAGCTTTACAGAGTTTTCAAAATGAACACTTCCAGGAGATGTTAGATAAAGGAATCGACCGCTATAATAAAGGTAAAGTGGACGAAACAAACTATATTTTAGCCGATTATTATCTAACCAATGCCAATAAATTCAAGCCCGGAGATCCTCAAGTTCAGAAATATCTCCGCTTAGCCAGAAAAAAAGCGCTAAATATTTTAGACCCCGGACAAAGAATACCTTTAGCTATTACCGATCAATTGAAAAAGGATCAATACCTGGCTTTTTATGTCGTTGTCCATAATATCGATTTGCCAAAAATTGCCTTCGACGCTTCTAATTTCTACTTAATAAGCGATGAAGGTTCAGAAATTCAAGGTGAAGCTAATCCAATGTTCGATAGTTACTTAAAGCCGGTAACCTTAGGCCAGGAAGAAGAGACTGAAGGCGTGGTGGCTTTTCCGATTAAACCAAATCAGAAATACCATCGCCTGGAATTGAGATTTGATGGCGAGGTACTGGGATATAAAAATTTACCCTGATAATAATTCAGCTAAATTACCAGTAGAACAATCTTTTCATCTAATTTTAAAATTAACATTTGGGGCAAAATGAAGCAGATGAGACAACTATCAATTTTAAATTATTCCAACTATTGATGCTTCTTAGAAGTTTAAAATTCAGTTTTAGAAGATTCCTCAGTAATAAAAATTGTTTTTAAATATTTTAAAACAAAGTCATAATTCTGATAAGTTGTAGATCTGCTCTTTACCATAATATTATAGTATTTTCCATCATTATTCATGAGATGAACACGATAAGGTATTTTTAATAGAGTGACAAGATAACCGATTCTAAGGTCAAATTCCTGGTTTAAATCCACGGCCAGATCGAAATTTGCAACACTGAGTTTTTTGATGAAATTTTCATTGGGAAGATCTAAAAAGTTCAATTTATCGCTCAGTACTTTGTCGATATCGAGTATCATATATTGCCAGTGGCGAAAATGCTGTTTAAATCGCCGAACGAAAACGATGGCAGGATCAATATATTCCATCTGCCGGGGAAGAATAATCAGGACGTTTTTTAATTCCCCGGATTTTATTGGATACTTCAAAGACAGATTGTTCAGATAATTAAATGAATGGCGCGTTTTCCAGTAAAAGTAAATCTTTCTGATTAATCTTTTCACAACCTTCACCTCTTACGATTATTAGTCTTCGTGTGATAATTTTTCACTCCTGCCCACAATTTCTTTAAACGATTTAAGATATTAACTTCCCTGCCCTCCTCACTTGGCTGATAGTAGACTCTATTTTTAAGTTCATCCGGCAAGTATTGCTCTTGAAGAAAGTGTCCCGGAAAATCATGAGCATATTTATAATCCTTACCATATCCCAAATCGCTCAACAAACTGGTTGGAGCATTTCGCAGATGAAGAGGAACTGGCAAATCGGGGTAGGATTTAACATCTTCTATAGCTTTATTAATGGCTAAAATAGCTGCATTACTTTTCGGAGCAGACGCCAGATATGCGGCGGTTTGCGACAGAATAATCTTGGCTTCTGGTAAACCAACATAGGTTACAGCTGTAAAACAACTAGTAGCTAACGTCAGCGCGTAAGGATCGGCATTACCGATATCCTCCGATGCCATAATTATCATTCGTCGGGCGATGAATTTTGGATCTTCTCCGGCTTCTATCATCCGAGTCATCCAATAAATGGCTGCATCGGGATCGCTCCCCCTGAGGCTTTTTATGAATGCCGAAATAAGATCATAATGATATTCCCCAGCTTTGTTATAATACTGTACCTTCTGCAAAGCAGCTTTTTGAAAAATATCACGATTCAGTCTAAAAACCACACTATCCTCTGGCAACAGATCGATCGCTTTTTCAAGAATGTTCAGGGCACGTCGAGCATCGCCATTTGCCATGTGCAAAAGTGCATCCCAATCAACAATCTGAATTCTTTTCTTTTTAATAATTTCATCCGTTAGTAAGGCCCGCTCAACAATTTTTCGAACCTGGTCATTGGTCAAGGGTTTCATCTGGTAAACCTGACAACGGGATAGCAAGGGTGTGATGACTTCGAATGAAGGATTTTCAGTGGTCGCACCTATGAGAATGATTATACCACTTTCTACAGCATGTAACAGGGCATCTTGCTGCGCTTTATTGAATCGGTGAATTTCGTCTATGAACAATATAGTATTTTTCCCGGCGTATTTACGTAATCGAGCAGCTTCTTCAATTAAATTTCTAACTTCTTTGACACCGGAGGTCACTGCGCTAATAGGACGAAATTCTGCCCTGACTTCTTTAGCAATAATCCGCGCCAGTGTAGTTTTTCCAACGCCAGGAGGTCCCCATAAAATCATTGATTTTATTCGGGATTTTTCAATTTCAGTACGCAAGATGGATCCAGGTCCCAAAATTCCTTCATGCCCAACAAAATCACTTAATTTTTGAGGACGGCACCGTTCAGCTAATGGAATATAAGATTCAACCTTTTTTTTGTTACCTGAATCTTGTGAAAATAAATCCATAAAATCTACCAGTGATTGAATGTAACGAAAACCACCAAATAAAACGTGTCGATCCCTGAGGAAAAATGCACATTTAAGATAAAATTTTTTCCTTCTTAATTAAATATTTCGACTCTTTTGACGTAGTAAAATGTATTATTATCATCCGTAGTACTCACAACAAAGCTATTCGGGCCAGGCTTAACGAATGAGGTCACATCCCACTCAACCAGTTCCAATCCTCCTATATCCTCTAAAAATTTTGGTTTGTAATAATAATCCAATTTTGTATTGTTAATAGTAATGGATATATCAACTTTAGTAGAAAGACTTAAAGGATATTTATCCCGTGAACTGGCCGCAAGCATTCGTACAATAAATTTCTGATCGTAATTTAAATCACGCGGTAATTTAAATACGATTTTTATAGCATCATTCCCCTTTGGATTACGATAAGCAAAAGCATATCCCAGTTTCCAGACATAGTCGTTCAATTTTTCATTGAACTCCACATTTGGGCCACCTTCTTTGCTTGCAGTAAATGTCCGGGTGCTTAAAGTGTAACCCGTGAACACTTCACAATTTTCAGCAACAATATTTCCATTATGGTTTATATAAGCCGCAATTCTCATTAGTGGGAAGTAAGATACTTCTATGGAAACAGGAGCACCTGGTTTAACCTGAATCTGTCGAGTTCGAGGTGTTTTATACCCTTTCAAATCACCAAAAGAAACTTTATGCTCACCAATTTTTAAAACGCCTTCGAATTTTCCTTCACCTTTAAATTCCCCATCTATATAAATGGGTCCGTCCATCGGAGCAGTAAGAATCTTTACCCTCTCAAATTCGCGGGTCAATGTAAAGTGAACATTCTTAAGAAGATTATTTTTTTTGAGAATAATTTCTTCCTTTTGTGGTTCAACAGAATAACCATCTTTTCGCACTTCAATAACGTATTTGCCCGGGGGCATTTTAGTAAAAACATAATCTGTTTCATATCCAGTATCTCTACCATTCAAAAAAATTCGGGCGTCCTTTATGTTCGAAGTGACTTCAATAGTTCCCATTCCAGTTTTATTTCTTGCAATTGGGCGAGAATCATCCTTCGATAAAGGTACTTGTTCAACAATCAAAATTGATGTATCGCCAGCTGAGATATAAACCACTTTCTCGGCTGGTACGGTCACATAACCCTGTTTTTGTATATTTATCGTATGTTGACCTTCTTCCAAAACCAGAACTGGTTGATCTCCGACAAAACCATAATAATTATTATCTACAAATATTTTTGAATTTTTCTGCTCCGCAACAATTTTCAAGTAACCCTGCACATCCGATCGAGCTGGTTTGAATACAAATTCCAGAGTTATCAAAGAATCAGGCATTATTTCTACTTCGTGATATTTCGGAAAAGAAATGTATCCTCCTTTAATAGCAGAAATTCGATGTAATCCTGCTGGTACATTGTTGATAATTTTATTAGTATAGCCAAGGAAATCCACCTCATCAAGATAAATTCTGGCGCCAACGATATCGCTTTTTACTAAAAGCTTCCCAACTTGTGGGCGGTTGCTGTGGGCAAACCAGAAATAAGATATGATCGCAATTGCCGCCAGGATTCCCACGTTAATTAGTAGTTTTTTCCATACTCCCCCGCCGCCCAAATCAGAAGGAATAGGAATATTTTCGAGCTCTTCGTCATTCATTTCATATTTCCAACTGGAAGGAATATGTTTGGCCGTTTCTGGTTGAATTTCTCCTAAATATTTTTTTTCAAGTAATATACGGAAATGCAAACGAAGTTCTTTTTCAGCATCGGTAAGTTTGCTTAAATCGATTTTTTGTTTCAGTTTTATGCGTCGTTTCCAACACTCTAATGCCGACTGGCTATAATAGAAAAATTCATGCTGTTTCAGGGCTTCTTCTTCCGTCATCCAACGGATTTCGCCTAAATGATTCAAATAAATATAATAACCGGGCATTTGCGAAAAGAAACGTTCGTATTCCTCCGCCTTAATTCTCTGAATCGTACGATAACTGAGTGGAATTTTTTTCTTCATACCCTAAATCACCAGGAATACGTCACTGTATATTGAATAATCGTTTTTCCGTCTGCTTTTACAGGTACCCAGAATTCTATTCGCTGGGCATCCTTTTTGGTATAGGAAAAATTGTTGTCGCTGATTTCCCAATTGGGATAATATAAAAATTCTTCAACGCGTATTTTGATATCTTCTTTCTTATTATTTTTTAATTCAATCTCGATACGTTGCCTTTCCGATCGTTTAGATATCTTCTTTTTATCGATAATACGTCTCTCAGCAGTTACATCGAAGGCTTTCCCGATGACCAGTTTAACCTCCTCATTGCGAGGAGTATGGTCAATACGATCTTCTCCAACAAATTCAAGACTTTCTCGATCTTTTTGATATAGTCGTACAATCCCAGCCGGGAGAGGCTGACCTAATCCTGCTTCTTTGGTATTTTTAAAAATAATCCTTACTTCCACTTTCTTTGGATCCATGCTCGCATTGTAATAAAGTTCCTTCCAGCAAGAAACAACGGTGTTTGGAAAAAGAGTAATCTGCTTCTTTTGATTGTTCTTTAAAGTTGTTTTGCGATCGAGTTCATAGATATGATATTCAAAAATTTCCCGTTCCTGAAATGCAGGTGCGGCTTTGGCCATGTCAACTGCTTTTTCCGCCATTCTGTAATACGTTAGTCTGGACTTTGAAGCACGATGTATTTCTCCAGCCACCAGTTTCAACCGTGCATCCTTATAAGTTGCTCCACTTTTATTATCTATCGACACCCATGCTCCAAGATCCAACTGATTGCTTTTTTCATTTAAAACACCCACATATTCAGCATGCCATTGCATGCCTTCTGTTAGGTAACTAACTTCCAGGACTGCTTTGCCACTCTTTATATTACCTAATTCCCAGACCAGTGTTGGACGAGTAATTAATCCCTCGGGTAAATCTTTCACAGTTATCGACAACCTGTCGTTCCATGGTAAAATTTTTATTCCCTGATTTGTTCCGACTACAAGATTGCTGCCATAGTAGCTTAATAAAGTGCCCGAAATGAGTGTTCCTGATTCAGCCACAATTTCTACTGGATGATCTATATATTTCCGTAAAATTTGATCGGCACTAACCAGATCGTATTCAAAATTTTGTTCAAGTAAAGTGAATTGCGCGGAACCTTTCAATGGACGGAGGTGAACTGAAGTTGGGATCAGTTTTGCTGCAACATCGGTGAATTTGAGAGGCAGATTTTCCGGTCGAATTTCTACCTCACGGATATGTTTTATCAGCGCCAGATTCTGATTATAAACCGTAACATAATATTCATCAGCCCACGAATTCAGAACCAGGGAGAGGACGATAAAAAATAAAATGTTCTTCATTTTCCTCCCTAATTGAGATGTGATAAATTATTTTTTAATTTTTTTAACTTTTCTCCAAACTTTACTAATTTTTCTTTTTCCTGGTTTACAACATGTGCTGGCGCCTTTTGCAGGAAATTTGGATTCGACAATTTTTTATTCAATCCAGTAATTTGTCCCTCCAGTCGTTGAATTTCTTTGATCAATCGTTGTCTCTCTTTCTTAAAATCAATTAATCCTTCCAGGGGGATAAACAGTTCAACGTTATCCACTACCGCCACTGCGGCATTCTTTACGCTTTGTTGCAGGCCAATAGCTTCTATTTTATTTACTCGTGCCAACCGGCGAATATATTCAGCATAATTCTCAATCACCTGTTTTTTCTCAGCACTTTCTGTTTTTATCAAAAGATCGGCACGGTTTGCTGGCGGTACATTCATTTCGGCCCGAATATTCCGAACTGAACTGATAAGCGATTGGATGAAGGACATTTCGGCTTCGGCTTTTTCCGATACCAAATCCTGTCTTACTTCTGGCCAGGAAGAAATCGCCAGACTCGGTTCATCATTTTTCTTCAAGCGATTCCAGATTTCTTCAGTAATGAAGGGAATATAAGGATGGAGTAACGACATGGCCGTTTTCATCACATGAACAGCAATAGAAAGTGCGGTTTCTTTCCCAGACAGATCAGCATCCTGAGCAATCCGCGGCTTGATAAGTTCAAGATACCAGTCACAGAATTCATGCCAGAAAAAATGATATATTGTATTGAGTGAATCATTAACCCGGAAATTTTCTAAATTCTTAGTTGTGTCTTCAATAGCTTTTTGTAAACGACTCAAAATCCATCGGTCGGCCAACTGATAATTTTCCTGATAATCTAAATAATTGTCCTTTCTGGAATCCAAATTCAGCGCCAGAAAACGATAGGCATTCCAGATTTTATTGGAGAAATTTCGGCCCATTTCGAAATGAGATTCTGCCAGATTAATATCCTGTCCCTCAGAGCTTAGCATTATCAGGGTAAAGCGCATGGAATCAGCACTGTATTTTTCGATGACATCCAGAGGATCGATTCCATTTCCCAGGGACTTGCTCATTTTTCGTCCAAGATGGTCCCTAACAATACCATTTAAATAGACATCTCTAAATGGCACATCTTTCATAAACTCCATTCCCGCCATTACCATCCGTGCTACCCAGAAAAAAATGATATCCGGACCGGTAACCAGAGTGCTGGTGGGATAAAAATATTTCAATTCCGGGGTATCTTCTGGCCAACCCAGTGTTGAAAATGGCCACAACCAGGAACTAAACCAGGTATCCAGAACGTCTTCATCCTGTTGGAATTGTGTGCTTCCGCATTTTTCACATTTTTCGGGCATTTGGTGAGCAGCAACTTCATGACCACAATCCTGGCAATAGTAAATGGGAATCCGATGTCCCCACCAGAGTTGCCGGCTGATACACCAATCCCGGATATTTTCTAACCAATTAATGTAAGTTTTATACCACCTTTCTGCAGGATGAAACTTTATCCGCCCATCTTTAACAACTTCGATCGCTGGTTTAGCCAGTTCTTTCATTTTAACAAACCATTGCGTAGACAGCAACGGCTCAATAATAGTATCGCAGCGATGGCAGTGACCCACATTGTGACGATGCTCTTCTATCTTCAACAACAATCCTTGCGCTTCCAGATCAGCCAGGACTTTTTTTCGGGCTTCAAATCGATCCAGTCCTTTGTAAGCCCCGGTTTTTTCATTTAAAGTACCATCATCATTCAAAATATTGATTTGCTCAAGTTGATGCCTTTGACCAATAATAAAGTCATTCGGATCGTGAGCCGGGGTCACTTTTACGGCACCTGTTCCAAATTCAGGGTCAACCTGGCGGTCCGCCACTACCGGTATTTCCCGATTCATGAGAGGTAGAATAACCGTTTTCCCAATTAATTTCTGGTAACGCTCATCGTCAGGATGCACGGCTACACCCGTATCACCTAGCATCGTTTCAGGGCGGGTGGTTGCCACAACCAAAAATTCATCGCTATCTTTCATCGGATACTTAATGTACCACAAATGACCACTTAAATCTTTATACTCCACTTCCTCATCAGAAATAGCCGTACCACATCTCGGACACCAATTAATGATATATTTGCCGCGGTAAATCCAACCTTTTTTATATAAACGAATAAATACTTCTCGAACAGCATAGGAAAGTCCCTCATCCATGGTAAATCGTTCACGTCTCCAATCACAAGAACACCCCATTTTTTTTAACTGAAAAATAATACGACTTCCATACTGCTCTTTCCATTGCCACACTCTTTCTACAAATTTTTCACGTCCTAAATCAAATCGCGTTTTCCCTTCTTTACTTAACTCTTTTTCAACCACATTTTGCGTGGCAATACCTGCATGATCTGTTCCTGGCAACCATAGTGTCTCGTAGCCTTGTTTGCGCTTAAAACGAATGAAAATATCCTGGATAGTGTTGTTATAAGCATGTCCCATGTGTAAAGCGGCAGTCACATTCGGCGGAGGAATCACAATCACATAAGGTGTTTTATCCGGATTAACCTCGGCGTTAAAATATCCATTTTCCACCCAGTATTGATACCAGCGTTCCTCAACCGATTTGGGATCATATACTTTTGGAATTTCTTTATTCTGGTCGCTTTGATAAGGAGTTTTTTTCATAAAACCATCCTTACATTTACCCTGAGCCAAACTTTAATAATTATTTAAACTTTGAAAGTTAATAAATAAGGTATGTTAAAGCAAAATGCATTTCATGTTGATTGGATAATAACAGTTTGCTACAATAACACACCGATCATTCACAGGGTTCCTGATATTCAAATCTTTAATATTTATTAAAGCACCAAACCCTAAAGTGATTTTCAGGTAGAAATTTCAGAATTATGTTTTTACTTATAAAATTTCCCAGATAATATTAAATAAAACTTTGAAGTATATTTGTTTTTTAAATCTTAATCTACAAAAATTCGAGTAAAAATCAAAAAATTCCATCCATCATACTTTGCAGAAGTATATGTAGCATTCTTTATGACATATCCGAAATTGGCTTCAATCTCATAATTTGAATTGGATTTTATTACTCCTAATGAAATCCCTTGAATAGAATGGTCAGGTAGAATTCGGTAGAACACAAGTGGAGCACGGAAGTAGCTCGATTCCAATCCAAATTGCAAAGAGTACAAATTGTTCAATTGATATTCCAGACCGATTTTCATTTCATACGTATTCGTTTTTCTCTTTTGATGTATATTCGCCTGATAATCATCATAATCCAGCCAGGACCGCCGAAATCTTCCTTCTGCGACAAATAATATTCGAGAAAATTGATGCGAAAGTCCCATGCCTCCCTTAATAACTTTCAGAGAATTTTCTGTTATTAAAATAGGCAATAAAGGATGCTCATTCCATTCCTCTACCTGCTCAAAGGATAATTCTGTTCCGAACACCCACCTTCCGGAAAGAACACGATTGTTGTATTGTATATGAAAACCATTTTTAAACCAGGGAGAATCAGCTTCTCTGAGCAATCCTCTTTCATCAGCAATTTTTTGGTTCCCAGCAAGATAATTGAATTGAATCAAATTTTGTAACTTTTTATTTAACCCAAAATACTGTAAAGCCAGGTTTAATTTGACACCGTCTTCATTAATATAACGGTCGTAATCGCCGATACCCAGTCGGTAAACCGTCTCGCTGCGGTAACGTAAAGTGTAAATATCTTTGCCATCCCAACTTCTCTTCAATTCAATTTGATTTTGCATGAAAGTCCCATTCACAAATCCACCCAAAATTAAATTGGGATGAAGGTGCCAGGCGAAGGCCAATTTAAGTTCGAAATTCCTGTGAATGGTTCGCGGCCGGGTGTATTGCTTTTTTATTCCTGAAGAGATGACATAATTCACTTCGGCACCAAAACCTATTTTCCTGAATGGCTGATAGTGGTAGCGAAATTGAATAGCTGGTCCGTCATTGTAAAAGTTTCCAGTAGTGGTATCGGCAAGTAGTAAAGGATCATTGTAAGGATTTTCTTCCAGGGCTCTGAAGACATGAAATTTTCGATCAAATTGATAATCTACTCTACCCCATATTGCCTGCTGTTGCCCCAACCGTTTTAATCCCTCAAAAGCGAAGGATAAATTCTGCTCCATCTCTGGATCGTACTTTCGCCGCAAAGAGGAATGGTAATAACCGCCATTCGAATAGAATTTCAGCCACTCATCAGGTTCATCATAAACCAAAAAAGCTGGATTATTTCCATAATCATAAAGATTTAAATTATTATCTTCATCCAGAATAGCCAATCGTGTATTTCCAAGGGAATGTAAACGCACTATTGAGCAATCCGCATTTATAAGGAGAAAAATGGATAAACAAATACCTAAAAAAATGATGTGAAAAATTTTCTTCATCATAATAATACGGCCCTATCCTCGTGGTTTGTTAATATAATTTGTTCAATAATGAAGGTAAAACAGATTTCTTGACTCTCCCTGCCAACCGAGATCACTCAGATTTATCGGTCTCGCAAAGAATTACAAGAAATTTTCATTTCGATGGAAATCAAGCCCGAAAAGCGAAAAAACTGGAAAAATCTCTAATAAACAAAATACAATATAAAAAATGGATTTAACATGAACAGTCCAGTTTTCCATTAATTATAAAACCTCGCTGTCATGATGAAACCGATTTTTATTGAATTAATCCCATGATACAATGATTGATATTAAAATTAACAAAAAAGATTAAATTATAGATTTTTATGATGATAACCCGGTGTAGGTCTATCAATTATCCTGAAATCAAGTGTGCTATTATCAGTATCTATTTCTGGATCAAGACGTTCCCGGGATTCTCCACTAAAGCGTGTAACACCCTGAATATATCCCTTGTCTACACGGCGAGTTAAAAATTTTGGAGTTGAACTGCTGGATTTATACTCTACGCCATCTAAAATTGTAGTAATGTCTACATGAATATAGCTTCCATCCTGCCAGAATTTTGTTCCATCGGCTAATATAACGACATCGGTTATCAAACTGATTAAAAAATCTTTTGGTTTCATAGGGTTGACATTGATAAGGTTCGGTACAAAAGGATTATCAAAATCGCTGCCAAGTTGGTTATGAAATTCCCAATCAGCGTTAGATAAATCGACAGCCCCCTCAATAATTTCACTATAATCAAGGGCATCCAGAGCGATGACCATAAACTGGCCAGGTTGAATTGGATAATTTTCTTCACCAGGTTTTCCGGGAAATTGATAAGCATAAAGACATTTCACATAATTCCACTGATCAATGAAAGGCGCATTATTGGTACTAGTGCTTCCGCGACAGATGATTTTTCCATCCAGGTATTGAATTTCATCCGAACGATTATATATTTCGATAAATTGATCAAAAAAGAAACCTGAACTATTGACTGGTCCAGAACTATAAACCTCGTTAATGACAATAGGCGAATTGTGGGCCACATCAACGAATATGGTATCAATTTTCTCTGAGGATTGAAATACTGCTCTTTTTATTGCACCAACGAGCGTGGTGCTGACAGTTAATTGATATTCAGCCGAAATTTCATAATCCGAAGCTAAAAGACCAGTGGCCTGGACCAATCCATATTTATCGGTATAAAAAATAAATTGTTTATTATACTCACCTGAATATAAAATTACCCGAGCTCCAGAGACGGGTGTCCGTCTGGTAGAATCGGTGGGATTGAATAATCCTGTCGTATCCAGCACTGCCAGTGTAAGAGATAATTCACCATCATAAATAACCGCTTTTTCCACTTCACAACTTATAAATAAAACTGAAATAACCATAAATAAGGTTTGAATTTTCCATCTTAAGGCTTTCATGTTTTTTCCGATTTATTTAAAAAATTTCCTTCTCAAGACTTTAAATTTATCTGATCGAATTTTAGTATCACATAGAAATGGATATCGTTGGTTTTTCAGCGAGATGTCCATCCTTAAGTTTGTTTAAGATGATTTATTCATGAATAATTTTATTTTTAGTTACTTACAAATTCACCAATTTCAAAAATCACATCATAATCTACTGATTTTTAAACAACTTTTGTCGCACATATCGGCTAAAAGGTTCAACACGAAAACTGAATTCCATCCCATAAAAAATCTCGGGATTAGCCATTCTGGTAAAACCATATTGATCGATATAAAATCCACGATCGTTTAATAAATTGTTTACGAATATAGAAACTTCCATTCCGTCCCGAATAGTTTTACTAACAGTTAAATTAAAGTAATAATTTGCCGGTTTTTTGTAAACAGTTAGATCACCCTGGTCGATGGTGCGAAATAGTCCCATTTTTTGCGCCTGCTCAGGTGTAATATAAAAATATTGTCCATTTTCAAGATATCCTTCGGCGAAATAGAAAGGAGTAGACAGATCAATCTTTTTCCTTTTTTCATATAGGTGATGATATATTGTAAAAGTCAGCCAGATACCAAGTTGGCGATTCACATAATCGATGCTATAATTCATGATAAAATTTTTCTTCCAGCTAGAAAGTGGTCGATAAAATGGATAGGCATAGTGGGAAAGTGTATCGCCAGAACCAGATATTTCTTCAAACACTCTGGGATAATCAAGTATAGGATAATCGCTGGCACCGGAGCGTCGAAATTGAAAAGCTCCCGTTATTCTGAAAATCGTATTCAAGGGTTTGATCCGCGGGGTATGAATGAAAAATTCGACTCCCTCATTGACGCTCCAGCCTAAATTGTCCTTTTTTTCATAATTATTGAGTAGAATGAATTGTGCATTCCGTAGAATCTTTCCTTCTGTGGAGGGCCAATTGGGATAATAATAACGCTGATCAAAAAGTGGCAATGCTACCGATCGAACCAATCCGGTTGTTTTCTGCTGGTAACCAGTAACCGACATTTTAACCTTCTTAAATATAAAATCAAATGCCATTTCCACATTTCGTTGCCGGCACCCTCTCAAATCAGGATTGTTCACAGGAAACATCCGGGTGGTCACTAACGCAATACTATCTCGACCGGAAGGATCTCGCCAATTTTTACCCCACTCTAAATAATCATAATATACTGGGGCTGGGTATACATCCAACAAGGAAAGCATTTTTGACGTCATCCCAAATGAACTGCGTAATTGTAAACCATCTGTTAAACTTAAAATAGCACCAATCCTGGGATTCCAGAAGGTTCCAAATTGACTTGAGATAAAATCTTTCCCTCCTAACTTTTTCGGTCCGTAAACTTCTCCGCGCATTCCCAATGACAAAGTCAATGGTAAAACACACCGGGTAGTAAGACGGTCTTCAAAAAAAAGGCTAAATTGAGCCACACCTGGGACATCATCAAAGCGCCTGGGACGAAGACCTGCTTTCCCACGGGGAGGTCTTAAGGGATCGAACTGTTTTCCAGGACCATTGTTCACATCATAATTATATTCAAATCCAACCAGGAAATCATGTAAAATTCTTCTCCACTCTACATGATGTTTAAATTTAAATTTGAGTCCCAGATTATATTCATCACCACGTGTTCTCACTTCCCAGAAATAAGGTTCTTTCTGTAAAATTCCCTCAATTGTGCCCGATTCCATCAAGTTACTTAAATAAATTGGATCAATAACTTCAAACTCACGGCGCAAGCTATTCCGTTGCGTATAAGTCAAATAACCCGATATATATACAGAAGTCCGTTTGTTAAAATTCTTAATTATCCTGCTGCCCCAGGTAATTTTAAAATCACGGTTGTAAGCACGAACCGCTTTTGGATTATCTGGCAATGAATAATCTTCGAAAAAACGAGTAAAATAGAATCGATTGGATGTTCTTATACCTCTCTCAGGGAAACGATGAGACAGGTTCATCTGAGCCGAAATACGGGATACTTCATCCCCATCCTGCCTTAGATCTTTTTCACTAAAAGCATAATTCAAGTTAAAGTTTAAAGTCGTACTCTTACTAAGATTTATGCCGCCATTTAGATTGGCTTCTCTGGTATTAGGATTATGTTTTAGTTTAAACCGGGTGGGCTTCGGTTTATCTGCCGTTCTCACTTTAATGAGTCCAGAAGTTAAATCCCCATATTCAACTGGGGGCACACCTGAAATAACTTCAACTTCTTCGATGTTATCGGCCGCAATTTCACGTAGATCAATTCCAGTTCCCGCATAAGACTGAACTTTACTACCAAAACCCGTAAATGGCCCAAAATTGAGATTCGCATTGTTGGAGAGTGGAAAATCGTCGATTAAGATTCGTAATCCGAAAAGTTCTGATCGATCATCAACGCCGCGTAATCCGACAATCGCCTGCCGGTCTAATCCCGGCCGATTTCTCCGAATAATTCCAGGAATTAAGTCCAGCACATCACCCAAATGCATTGCCTGGATGTGTTCAATTTCCCCGGAAGATATTTTATAAACCGTAGCAGGAGATACCGGCATTATGTTTCTCTCACCCGTAACTACGATATCTCCAATGGAGAAAATCAAATATTTATCCGGGCTACCAGGTAACATCTTCAATTCTACATAAGAGATTTTTTCCTGATTTACAACAATTGGCTCACTAACTGTACAATAGTATCCGGATTTGATACAAAAGAGCGTATATCTTCCCGCGGGTAGACTGTCGATTTTAAACTCCCCATTTACATCGGTATGAACTGATATACGATTGTCATTCAGTAAAATAAGTACATTATTAATGGGTTGCAGATAGTGAAATTCTCGCACTTTTCCATGGATGGCACCTACATGGGACTGACCCATCATGGATGAATTCAGTTTGAAGAGCAAACAAAAGGAAATAAGAAAAATGAATCGGGGCATAGTATTATCTATTCATTCAAATATAACTACATGCGTCCAGGAGTTACAACAGGACTAAGCTATCTTTAAAAACAAAAACATTTTTATAATTCAAATCATTATAAAAAAACCCTTTCTATCGAAAAGAATTAAAAAAAATTGATATTTTTATTTTAAAAAAAAATGCTTAGAAGTTGCAAGCATATTTTCACACTATTTAAAAAAGCATCTGGAAAACAAGTTGCGCTGGACAAACAATAAATCTTTTTATTTTCTCTATTGAAGATTAATTTTTCGATTTATAATATTTATTTTTAAACTGGGCATTTAATCCTTAAAAACAGGGGGCAAAATCACATGAGGATCTTTAAAATTTTAATGATCGTGACCTGGTTTTTTGGTGTAATTTATAGCCAATCGGAATGGGACATTATTCAATCTCCACAAATTCCTCAATTAAGTTCCCGGGACAACATCTTTTTTATTACGCCTGATGAAGGATGGATAGTTGGAAGTGCAGGTTCCACTACTCCAAACCTTATCCTCCACACAACGGATGCCGGGGCAACATGGGAAGTACAACACTCAATGCCTAATGCGCAAGATACATCATGGTCAACTGTTTTCTTTTTAAAAAATGGGACAGGATGGCTGGCTGGTAAAAATGGTATTATCTGGAAAAGTGAGGACTTCGGGTATAGCTGGATTGATCAAACTCCTGGATTAACCACAAAAGAAATCAATGCGATTTACGTGGTTGACACAAATGTGGTTTACATGGTTGCCGATGCCGATGTGATTTTGAAAACGGAAGATGGTGGTAAAACCTGGAATTTACAGAACAGTGGGAACTCGAGTGATAATTGGGAAGATATTTACGCCTTCGATACCGATCACGCATTCGCGGTTAGTTCCAAAAACGCAAAAATTATTTGGACCAATGATGGAGGTCAGACCTGGAATACCATCCAACTTCAGATTCCGCCGGGCGCACAAATCAGCAAGCTTTATTTATGCACTGGAGATACTTCCGGTGTAGCCTATGTAGGTGGCTACCACGGCATGCTTTTTAAAACTGATGATTTTGGTCAAACCTGGGAAAGTGTTGCTCTTCTTTATCCAGGACAATATGTCAGGCCTTATTGTTTATCTATTTTGGATACCAACAACATCTGGTATGGATTCCCAAATGGACAGGTCTTCCATTCCAGTGATGGAGGAACAACATGGGATACTCTGGATATTCCTACCGGCGAAGATATCAAAGAAGTTCAAGTATTTAATAATGACACCCTTTATATATTCGGTAAATATGGACAATTTTTCAAGAGTTTTGATAGCGGACAAAGTTTCATACCAATGCTTCAATGGCCCAGTGTTTTATTTTGGAGCATGACCACGGCTGGAGATAAAAAGGTTTTCGCTGCTTCTTATTTAGGAGGCGATTTAGCCATCAGCGAAGATGGCGGACAAACCTGGAGCTATCCTAAACATTATACGAAAGCTATAAGTAATATATATAATCTCTTTTTTATTAATGATACAGTGGGATTTTATTGTGGTTTCGATGGCATGATTGGTAAAACAATGGATGGCGGACATACCTGGGAATTAATAGACAATCTCTATTCTGGAGATAAAGATTTTTATTTTATTTATTTTAAAGATCAACTTCATGGATTTGTGGGCGGACAGAGTGGTAAATTGCTCGCCACATCTGATGGTGGAGAAACCTGGTCAGAAATATCTTCTGGACTGACCAATTCCCTCTATGATTGTGTCTTCCTGGATAATAATATTGGAATCATCGTTGGATCAGATGGAACAATAACCAGAACCATCGATGGAGGAGCGTCCTGGACTGAAGTCATGAACGAGACTGGCATCACCGAAAACATACGCTCGATAGCTTTTAAAGACAATACAACAGGTTTTGCTGTAACTCTTGGTGGTTATATTCTTAAGACAACTGATTCAGGGACAAGCTGGTCATTGTTAACTCAATTAAGTAATAATAATAATCCCACAGATAATCCAGACCTTTTTAAAATTATCTTTGTCAACGAAAACAGGGGGTATATTTGCGGCGAGGATGGCGCAATTTATAAAACGATAGACGGTGGAGTCACCTGGAATCAACTGGAAGTACCTGATGAAATCAAAAATAATGATCTGAAATCCATGACCTTTTTGAATGAAACTATTGGTTTTGTGAGCGGGCAAAATGGATATATTCTAGCCACCGGATTAACTGATATCAATCCTGCCCCTTCTATTGTCAGGAATTATTCTTTAAACCAAAATTATCCAAATCCTTTTAATCCGCAAACCACAATTGGTTTTCAAATTGCCAAAACCGAAAATGTAAAACTCATTATCTATAACGCACTTGGTCAGATAGTTCGAATATTGGTAGATGGTCGTCTGCCTGCTGGATACCATTCAGTTGTGTGGGACGGCAGAAATCAGTATGGCCTGTCCTCTCCCAGCGGAATCTATTTTTACCGGCTGGAAGCAGGGAATTTTCAACAGGTGAACAAAATGATATTGATACGCTAATAAAAACACCTTTCAAGTACACGAATAGCCCCGAAAGCCAGATGCCCCGGGGCTATTTTACCTATCACAAATGCGTGATAACATTCAATGATTTTTATGACAGACAAAAACCTTTCAAAGATCTATCTATTTCCCAGCTTCTCAATTTTTGACTTAACCATGGCTATTGTTTCATCCAATATTTTCTGGGATTCTTTTTCAATCTCAGCACAAGTGGTTTTCATTTGATTGACAAATTTTTCGTCGGTAATTTGTGGCAGATTGATTAATACATTAAATATCCCGCCCCGGACACCCGTAAAAGCAATTTGTGCGCCCACACCGGCATCAGTTACTGAATTAATGTTTCCAATTTCTGCCACTTTACTGGCTATTTTGAGTGCTTCCAGGCTTAGACGTGTGGTGTTTAGCGGGACCATCACAGCCTCCTTTAAACCCTGCTGAATGGCTTCTTCTCTTTTCTTTTTCTCCTCTGGAGTGTTTTGAGGCAATCGGCGGGCTTCCATGTAGGCATTGAAAGCATTCGTGTCGTCATCCACAGCTTTCAAGAGTTTGTCCTTGATGTCCTGAGCACGATTGGCCAGTTCCAGTAATTCTAATGAAACGCTTTCGTACCCTTTTTTTCCAACAGTCAAATTACTAACCATACTGGCCAGTGCAGCTCCCAGAGAACCTGCCAGAGCAGCAATAGAACCACCGCCCGGTGCCGGAGTTTCCCGGCTCACTTCATGGACCAAATCTGCCGTGCGCATCGAAACCAGTGCCCCACTATCAGTGCGAGGCAATCCCAACACTTTTTCCTCCAACCTGAAAGGGGCTACATCATTTAATCCCATCGAATAGATTGCCGTTTCTAAGACATCTTTTACCGGAACACCGGTTGATTTACCTTGTTTTTCCAGATAATACTTCCCGGCCTGATAGAGTGCCTGGAATGGAATCAACCCAACTACCTCGCTCCCCGTTACTACAAGGCCTCTTTCCGCTGCTAATTCCCTGGCTTTTTCTAAAACAAGATGAGGTGGGGTGATCTTATAATTGGTTAAGTTTATGGAAATCTGGGCTCGACCATACTCTTCTACATACCAGCCTATAGCCTTGCAATGGGTAAAAATACCCGGCTTTTTCACCGAACGGCCAATTAGATTGTCCGGATCAATATCATGCATATTTAACAACCTGATCAAATCGTAACCATGCACTTCTTGGCAATGGAAGACAGTTTCTTCAAATGTTTTACCAACGAATTCGCAACTGCCACATGGATAATAATTTTCGCGATATTTCACTAAATCGCCCCGCATGTAAATCGGTTTAACATTTCCTGTTCTCACGCTCCGCCCTTTTTCGCGTAGCTCAAAAGCGATATCCATGGCATACTGGGTTTCCCGTGTATTTAAAGTGATATTATAAGCGATAAGAAATTCCCGAGCACCGATGGCGGTAACGCCCGCCTTTTTATTCAAAGCGGCCGGCCCAAAATCAGGTTTCCAATTGGGATCCTTCAGTTTTTTGGCCATACCTTCGTATTCTCCCTGACGAATATTGGCCAGATTTTTACGCTCCGGACACGTCGCACTTTCTTCATATAAAAAAACGGGAATGCCTAATTCTTCACCAACCCTTTTTCCAACCCTTCTGGAAATTTCCACACAATCGGCCATGGTCACGCCTTCCACTGGAACAAAGGGACACACATCGGTTGCGCCCATTCTGGGATGGGCTCCTTTGTGATGCCGCATGTCAATCAATTCAGCCGCCGTTTTAATGGCACGAAAAGCTGCTTCTTCCACAGCCTCGGGTGGGCCAATAAAAGTAACTACCGTGCGATTCACATCCGCCCCCATTTCCACACTCAACAGTTTGGTGCCGCTGACAGATTGAATGGATTGAGTAATTTGATCTATAATCGCTTTATCTCGTCCTTCCGAAAAATTAGGTACGCACTCAACAATCTTCTCTGACATACTTTTCTCCCCGTAATGGTTTTATTCTAATATTTATCCTTTCCGATTAAACAAAAATAAAATTTATAAAAAGCAGGAAATTAATTGAAGGAAAATATTTATTTTCACACTCTTAGCGTTGAAGTAATTTAATCGAATTTGATGTTTCTAAGAAATTGCAATTTTTATTAATTAGAAATAAAAATCACACTTAAATTACAGCTAATTCAGCCATAATCCATAATTAACTAAAAACCAAAGTATAAAAATATTTTTATCCCAATAATGCATATCCAAGCTTTTATTTTAGATAAAAACTCATATTGCTCATATAAATTTATTTTAAAGTAAAATCTCACAAATTTTTACATTTCCTTTCTCTTTCCAAGCAGGCAATTCACCTTTTGAGTTTTATTTCAGTGGAAGAAAACATCCTCATTCTTTTTTTCCATAATATTGTTATATTTTTTTGTAAAATGAAAGGTAATACTCATATCATTTTTTTTCAACCATTCAAAACACCATTTTAAACGATCCAGCAAATTTTATCACGATTTTAATATTTTGTTTGAAAGAATAGTTTTTTCAATTCCAACAAAGTTATGACCTGGTTGTTCTCAGCCGTTCTGGAGATTTATATTTATACCCCGGCAAATCGAGATTCGGTAAATAGCGCACCCTTGTGGGTAAATGACAAGTTTAAAATTTCTATACAGAGGAAATAACATCTAAAAAAATTTACATAGAATATTTTGTAGAAACCATAGATTTAATTATAGAAAAGTAATGGAGTTAAATTTTTACTTATTTTTTCTCGATTAAAATCGGCGGTTAATACTTTTGAAAAACTCGCTGAACAGGTTTTGTGCGACCTCATATTCATCGAATTCATTCGGTGGCGAAATAAAAAATAATAGAGTTAGCGTAAGGTAATTTTTCAAAGATTTATGAATAACAGATTGCCAAATAAAGGGATAGATATCCTATTAATTTAAGTTCAATCTTTTTTTGAAAAGAAACAATTTTCTTATATTTTGGAGCTAATTGGAAGATTGGCTATTCCACATCAATAGATCGAATAAATTTCTCCAACTCTCGTGCAGCAGCTTCAAGTTCTTCCTCGAATTCACCGCCACCGTGCTTCAGTTGAAAAATTAACCGCTTATTTTTCTCATCAATATTACATCCCCAATTGATCATATAAGAAATAATACCAGATTCTTGAACCAGACGAAGCGCTTCGTCAGGTTGAATATGCATAAGCGTGAATATTTTAATCATACTTTAATTCCCAATTCATTACATTTTCTTTTAAAATTGTTATTAATAAAATAAATTTGATTTTTCCTACATTATGGCTCATTTTACGGTTAAATTTTTACTAATGTTAAACACAAATATTCGAGTAATTTCCAAGTAGCACAAATTCAAACCGCTTTTTTATATACCTCTTTAATTACGATAAATTCATCAATAAGCTAATAAAAAATACAAGCAATTGCCATATTCTAATTGGTTTTATTTAGTAGTTTTAGCATTATTTAGGCTTATAGGGCACGATGAAACATTAACAAAATTCTGGATGGATACAACTTTCATTCAAAACTCAGTTCAAATTTCTATACTACACACTAAAAATTAAATTAATGTAATTGAATCCCACTCCAATCTCTCCTTTTACAGATTCTATAGCCATAATGAAGTAAGTATGTGCTAGTTGCTTTAACATTAATAATGAATATTAATATTGCAGAAACTAAAGAAAAAAATAAAAAAAAATTTCTAATGAAATTCCTCCGAATTGCAAATTCTTTCAAACCTGTTTTCACTTACTGTTATTTTTTATTTTTTTAATTTTACTTGATTTTTTGAAATATTCATATATATTTCATTTAGTATGAAGTTTATATGTAATATAATATATAAATATCAGTAAATCCGTTTGTATTGTCTTTTAAAAACAAAATTGAGAACAAAAACAATAGAAAAAATTATAACAAACTCAGCTAAACATCAGCCTTGTATACCACTTTCGCCATTAATTTTTTTACTAACGAGAAGAAAGGGGAGCATTCAGATCTAATTAATTTACCTGCATAAAAAATCAAATAATATCCTTATGAATCAGTACAAGTTGGGTTTGGTTGATTCTAAGCCAGAGAGGTGCTCAGATGGACTGGACAGATTTCGAATCCACATTTAAAAAAATAGCACACGATAACACAGATTTGGCGGATATACATGGATGAAAATAATTCAAAAATCCGTGAATATCTGTGTAATCCGTTTAATCCGCGTTCAAAAAAATAGGACACAGATTATGCGGATTTAACGGATAAACACGGATAAAAATTTAAAAATAAAAAATCCGTGAAAATCAGCGTCATCCGTTTAATCCGTGTTCAAAAAAATAGGACACAGATTATGCGGATTTAACGGATAAACACGGATAAAA
>CAYLYM010000047.1:25360-26309 GCA_964387645.1 uncultured Calditrichaceae bacterium
AAAAAATCCGTGAAAATCAGCGTCATCCGTTTAATCCGTGTTCAAAAAAATAGGAGAAAAATATGCTGCATTCGGAAATTACCGACAAAATTATCAAAGCCTTCTACAAGGTCTACAACACGCTGGGTTACGGATTTCTGGAAAAGGTGTATGAAAATGCCATGGTCATCGAATTGAAAAAATCCGGATTTAAGATAAAACAGCAACAGAATATCAAAGTCTATTATGAAGAAGAGGTGGTAGGCGATTACTATGCCGACCTGATTGTGAATGATGCTGTTATTGTCGAGTTGAAAGCATCGGCGTCAATTTGTGAGGAACATAAGGCCCAGCTTTTGAACTATCTGCGTGCGACAGATATTGAAGTGGGATTGCTGCTGAATTTTGGCAAGAAGGCGGAATTCGAGCGGAAGATTTTTACGAATGACAGGAAGAGATAGAACACGGATGATACAGATTTAACGGATGAACACAGATAAAAAATTAAAGTAATAAAATCTGCGAAAATCAGTGTAATCCGTTCAATTCGTGTTCCACAAAAAAGGGTTAAAAATATGGAAAAAGCATTACGCATTAAACCGGCTAACTGGCTGATGGAAATCATTATTCCGGTTGGTGTTCTGACTATTGTTGCCGGAGCGATCGGATGGGCGGTTGGTGAAATCACATTTCACTTTATTTTAGCAACAGTTTTATTAACCGCAGGAATGACGTATCTGTTCTTTGTGCTACGGCTGAAAAATGCGACTCATCTGTTTGTGGATTTCTTTGAGATGTATCGGAACGGTGAAGCTGATAAAATAATTGAGCAAATGAACGAAATCAGGTTAATTATTTAGAATACGGATTTTACGGATTACACGGATTTCGCGGATGGACACGGATAAAAAATTAATAATAAAAAATCCGTGAGAATCCGTGCAATCCGTCAAATCTGTGTTCAAATTAA
>CAYLYM010000048.1:0-26243 GCA_964387645.1 uncultured Calditrichaceae bacterium
GTGACAACGGTAATGGTTTTATCTATACGATAACGAAGGGTGGAAAATTTTTTTCTCTCAATTCCAAAGTGTTTGGCAAAATAATCCAGGTATTTCTTTACTGGTGAGGTCTTATCGGTGATGAAATTGGTTTTTACAGAAGCCCGGTCTTTTTTAGATGTTATTCTTTGCATTGATTCTAGTTTTTGTAATTTAGCAATGAAGAATCCTTCGGTTTGGTTTTCAAATGGATATAACCTTTTTGTACGTTCCAGATGCTTTGAGTATTTTTTTCCATCAAATTCTGTTAACCCGGGTCTGGTTTTTAGTGGAGGTAAGTGGATATCGATAATTTCTACTGGAAATTGCGAAAGCGCATGGAAAATTACTTCTTCATTTTCATAGGGTGTCAGCGTGCACGTTGAATAAACCAGTGTCCCGCCGGGTTTCAAAGCTTTTATGGCGCTTGAGATGAGTTGTTTCTGATTGGCTGCTAAACGGGTGCAATGGTTGGGTGTCCACCAACTTAAAACCTCGGGAGATTTATGTAAAGTTCCCAGTCCAGAACAGGCTGGATCCAATAAAATTTTATCGAATGTTTCAAAATAGTTGTTTCCAAAACTTTCGCCGTAATTTTTTACTACCGCAGTGTTGAGAATGCCCATTCTTTGAAGATTGTTAATAAGTGATCGTAATCGTTTCTGAACTACATCGTTAGCCAGAATCATTCCTTTGTTCTTCATCATCACAGCCATCTGAGTAGTTTTTGAGCCAGGTGCAGCAGACATGTCTAACACAATTTCTCCAGGCTGCGGATCGAGTACTATTGGAGGTAGCATGGATGCCAAATCTTGTACATAGAAATGTCCTAAAAAATGCGAAAGACTTTTACCAATTGGAATGGGTTGGTAATTTAAACGGTAAATATTTTGGAATCCCGGAAAAACTTCGAATTGAAAGCCCTGTTCCTGAAGGAAACTTTTCAAAATATCTACCTCTCCTTTCAAAGGATTAAACCGGATGGTATGAGGTAGCGCTTCTCCTATACTTTCAAAGAATTGATGTTTCTCGGCTCCAAGGAGTTTGTCAATTAAATTATCTAATTCAGGTGATGGACGGTAGGCCATATGCTCAACTTAAATCTTGTAAAAAACATATTTATAATTTACCATAAACTTTTAGAGCACTCCCGGAAAGTGCTTTACTTTCTGGTTTGCTAAGGTTTATCAATAAAGAAGCAATATCTTTTGGATTTACCCATTCTGAGAAATCAGCGTTTGGCATGGAATTCCGATTAGCCGGGGTATCAATAATACTTGGAAGAATTGAATTTACATGAATATTATATGGTTTGCCTTCTTTTGCTAGAATTTCAGTAAGTGCAAGCACACCAGCTTTACTAATGGCATAGGCTCCCATTTCCGCTGGTAAGTCTAAAGCAGATTTCGCTGAAACTGTAAAAATTTTCCCATGACATTGTGATTTGAATAGGCTAAAAGCTTCCCTGGTAGCTAAAAACGTACTAAGAAGATTCATGTCCATCATTTGTTTCCAGCGGTCGAGGGGTGTTTCACAAATTTCACCTCCCATCCAAAATCCACCTACGAGATGAATAAAAATATCTATTCGATTCAATTTATGGCAAGCCGCTGTAAAAAAATTTTTAACGTCAGATTCCCGGGTTAAATCTGCTATTGCACCGTCTAATTTTTCGGGAGATTCGACGGATTGCTTCAGTGTGTTAAATTTTTCCTGGTTTCGATAATTGGTAAATACTCTTGCTCCGTTCTTAATAAATTCACCAACGACAATATTTCCTAAAGCCCCAGTTCCGGCAGTTATTATGCAATTGAAATTTCTTAAGTCCAACTTCATCTAATACTTTCTGTTTAAAATAAATTATATCAATATACTTTAGATTAAAAGTAAATTCAAAATTATAGTTTAAATAAATTAAATCTGATATTAAAAATATTTACTTTTCTTCATATTAAAGTTTAATATTAATAAATTTAAATATTTATATAAATAAGTTAACTCAAAAAATGTATATTGTTTATAAGTGTTGTATTCCAACAGAATTTATACTTATTCAATTAAGAAAAATTTAAGGCATAAATAAGAGCTCAACTATTTAGCTGGTTGTAGCGAATGAAAGTCCATTAGATCAGCGCCAACCCGAGCCCGGTCAGGCACGATTCATCGGAAACAAGCCTTTTTAGCCAATTGGAAAAGAAAAAATTTTAATTTTGAATTTGTTAAATCTCTTTTGTTTCGTTCATAGTGGCTAAAAATCCCTTTATAAATCGAACTTAACGATAAGTAAATAATTTTATTTTCAATATTTAATTTGGAAATTTTATTTATTTTTAACTATACTTTTATTGAATAACATGAGTTCTATATAAGATAAATTCATTAAGGAGCATGATCTTCTAAGAGATCAGAACTCACCATGACATTTTTAAAAACAATCTCAAAAGAGATAGGCTAAATCTTGATTCACCAGGAAAGTCCGACATTTTTATTCAATTGCAATTATATTAAACACACGTTTGACAAATAGAAGACAAACCTCAATTATGTAGACTTTAAATGACTAGAATCCTTTAAATTTTATAAATATGACCAGTAGAACTTTTTAAAAACTACGTAAAAAATTTGAATAATATAAAATTTAGTAGATTTTGGATTAAAAAGGAGACTTTTAATAATGAATGAACTTTTGTTAATGAGATATTTATTTAATTTTGTTTTTATCATCGGGAGTGGTATTTTAATTATTCTTGGCTATAAACTTTTTCGTTATGGAAAGGAAGATCATAAACGACTGAGGGAGAAGAATGTAGATATTCCCAAACTCATTTTTTCAGGAACAGGCACAGGATTATTTTTTATGGTTTGTGGAGCTATTATATTGTTTGTATCCACTTTAACTTTAGATGATGAGACACCAATAAGTAAATCTTCAATAAACAGACTTGAATCGCTCCGGTTTCGTGATGATGCTATTTTTAAATATGTGCTGAAAAATCAAGAGGAGATTAATAAATTAAAGAAAGAATTAATAAAATCACAGAATTTGCTTCTTAACCTGCAAAAAAATGTCTTAACCCAAAATAAACATTTGAATGAATTCAAAGCAGAAATAAACAACTCTCGTTTTCTTATTGAAGATCTCAATAAAAATATTGTTATACTAAATGCCATCAGAGATACGCTTTTAAGTAAGCAAATCACTTATTCAAAATTATATGAATATTTGAAGGAACAAGAAATTATACTTTCCAAAACAATTGCAATGCTTGAATTACTTCATAACCGGCAAAATATACTTGAATCAACAATTATTCAGTTACACACAAAGGATTTAGAAGAAAATAATATCCATCTGAAGAAAAATAGTGATTTATTAAATATTCCATTACAGAAATATAAAAATATTCAGTAAAATTTATGAAGTTTTTGATTTCCATTTGTTTTTCAATAAGTTTTTTCAATTCAATTTTTTGATGGAACGCCATGAAGCAGGAAATTCCAGTTCCTATCTCTGGTGGTCTGATTCTTTCATATAAATGTAACGCTGTTTGTCGGCATTGTATGTATGGTTGTTCTCCCAGGTGGAGTGCTGATTGGATCTCAGAAGAAGATCTGGAAATTATTCTGGAACAATTAGCACAAACAATTGCTCCCAGTCCTTATGGTCCTGATAAAGTTACGCTAAGCCATGGACTTCATTTTACCGGTGGCGAACCTTTTCTCAATTTCGATCTTTTATGTAAAGCTGTTCAGATGGCTGAATCTTTGAAAATACCTTCGACCTTTGTTGAAACGAACTGTTTTTGGTGCCGGACTGATGAAGAGACCAGAGATAAGCTTTTATACTTGAGGACATTAGGTTTAAAAGGAATTTTAATATCGGTAAATCCATTTTATCTGGAATATGTGCCTTTTGAGCGTACCAAAAGGTGTATAAGAATCAGTAGTGAGATATTTGAACACAACATGATGGTTTATCAGATAGAGTTTTTCCGAAGATTTCAGAAAAAGGGAATAAAAGATCGGCTTCCCCTTGCTGAATACATTGAAATGGAAGGTGGATTGGATTTTCTTAATTACATGGAGTTTTTTATGATGGGTCGGGCTGTTTATGGTTTAGGAGATCTGGTAAGCTCTAAATTTCCGAGATATAAAGCAAAACAGTTATTTAAAAGTCCATGTATTCCTACATTTTTAAGAAATTGGCATAACCATTTTGATAATTACGGTAATTACATTCCCGGATTCTGCGGGGGTATTACTTTAGGTGATTGTCGCAATTTGATGGGTTTATTAACGGAGGGCATTGATCTCACCTCTTTCCCCATACTGAAATTTTTAATTGAACAAGATTTTAAGAGTTTTTTTCACTTTACAAAGGATCTTGGATATCAGGAGGATCCAGAAGGTTATTTCTCAAAATGCCATCTTTGCCTGGATATGAGAAAATATTTAATAAAAAAAGAGTATTACTTTCAGGAACTCAAGCCGAAAGAGTTTTATGAGCATTTAGAAGATGTTTAATTAAACGTTACCAAATGTTTTTATTTGCTTATGACGGAAGGTTTCAAATTGATATCTAGATTTAAATTCTTCTTTATTTTTTAAGAGGTATCGGCAAACTAGCAACCTTCCCGACGTTGTCGGGATTTTTCATCTCCCTTATCTTTTATAGCGGGGCCGACGAGACTCGAACTCGCGACCTCCGGCGTGACAGGCCGGCGTTCTAACCAACTGAACTACGACCCCTTTCCAAAGCGAGCCAAATTTAGATTAGTTCGTTGTAAAAATCAAGTCCTTTTTCAGTTTCTCCGGCACCCATTTCATGTTTAGACAATATAATTTACCATCAATACTAAGTATGAATGCTTTATCTCCTTTTATTTTCAATTTTGTCCCCGTCCAAAGAAGAGGAAAACTTTTTATTATCTCACCATTTTTATAAATTGATAAACGGTTAGATTCAAGAACATAAAGGATATTTCCAACTTGATTGACATCGACAATAGATAATGATGGCCGAATCTTAAAACAATAAACACTGTCCGAAGTAAATGTAATCAACTCTCCAGATGTTTGTGAATAAGCAAAATGAGAAAGAGGTTTGCTGTAATGTGGCATGATTTTTACTTGATTATTTGCAAGATTATGCTGATATATTTTATTCGTCAATCCACGAACATACATTCTATGAGTAGATATAGAAAGAATTTCTAATACTGGTATGTTCATCTTTTGCAGTGTTTTAATGTCGGACACTGTCCATTGTTTATGTTGTGGATTATAAGAAAAAAGAGAATCATTTCTTACAATATATAAAGTATTATTCTTAATAAATGGTTCTGAAATGAATTCTTTTGATTCAAAAATTGGCTCAATTTTTCTATTTTGGATATCAATTAAGTCAATATTCCATTTATCTAATTCCGCATATTTATAATGGGCGATAAACTTGAATTCATCAATTTTTCTGATTCTTAATTTCTGTAAAGTAGTGGTCTGGTTCGAGGTCTGGATTTTTTTAAGTATGTTTTTCTTATTTAAATCTAGCAAAAAATATGATGGATATTTATTAGGAGCATGAGACTGCGTGAAAAATAACATACCGGGTTGAGCAAGACAACAAGAAAAGCGGTATTGATAAGGATATTTCCAGCTTACCTGTCCATTAAAGAGGTTAATATACCATAATGAATCTATTCTAAAAGAATTGGCGTCGGTAAATAAAATATGGTCTTCGGTTATTTCCATGAATCGATTACCTTCCAATAGGGGAACGTTTATTGCCCATTCATACAATTGACTATCTTTTAAACTGTATTCTATCTTTGCTTTATCTGGATGATTTTCAGGTAAGAACTTATAAATCAATGGTAGATTTTCAATGATTATTTCGTAATCATTTTGTTTTAAAGCAATTTTTATAAGAAGTTCTAGGCTTTCTACCTTGTTAGGTTGAAAATTCGACAGTATTTTGTCAATATATATTTTTGATTTTTCCAATTGATTCAATTGATAATAACTCTCAGCAATTTTTTGATGAATATTAGCTAAATGAATGGGATTTTGATTAAGTAATTTATTAATATTCAACTGTTTAAATGTTCCATTTTCTATGAAATAAATATAATCTTGATAAACTTTAATGTCTGTTTGTCCCTGGGATTCAAATTGATAATAACCGATAAAACGCTGGTTTGAATATTGATAAAAGTTCAATCTATTTCTTGCACCATCACTATAAATGAGCAGGTTTTTTTCAGGAAGAACATAAGTGTAATTGTAATTCCCTTTTAGTTTTGCTACGATTTTTGCATCTTTTTTCCTGATGATTGAAAAACCTTCAGTGGTGTGAATAATGACGTAATTTTTTGTATTCTTTGGAATTTCTTTGATTTTTTTATTTATCCAAATCCTTTTTAATAGACCATTATTATCCTGGTCAGGTATAAAAACTTCTCCTGAATAATAGTCTATAAAAACATCATTATTGATGTGAGGTTCTGGTTCCACCTGATCTGTCAAAATGAATTGATTCGGAAAATTATGAATGGAATATTTACCCACAACATGAAGATGATTTTTATCATCAAACTGATATTTATAGATGAATGTATCAGGTTGAATTGTGAAAATGGCTTCATTATCTAAATCGATTAAGTAAGGTAAGCCTCGGTGTAATCGGAATGATTTGGATTTGATAAGTGAAATGTCAGCAATTTTTTTATTATTTAATATATCATAAATTCCCAACAAGTTTTTTTGGCTATCAATATAAACCATATACTTGCTTATGCAGTTAATGATTTTTTTCCCTTTTAATGAAGTTATATTTATTTGTGTTAATTTGTTTTTATCCAAATCGGCCCGATAGAAGAGTGAGTCATTAAAAACGAAAATTTCATTATCTATGAAATGAATTTTGAACTGACTTTGCTTGTCCGATGGTTTCTGAAAGATGGTTCCTCTGTTTAACTCATTTAAATTGGTTAATATTAAATGATTGGATTCATCGAAAAACAAAGCAAGATTTTTAAAGAAATATATCTTTTGAGGTGGGAAAGATTGACCGATTTGCCATTTGTGGGAAGAAGGATTATAAGATAATAGGCAAAAACGTCTGCTCTTTTTTAAGAAAAGAACAAAACAAAAGAATTTTCCATAATGGTTTACGCTGAGAACTTGAAACTTTTCTGAAATTTCAGGGAAAAATAAAGTTTGTATCTGTTTCAAAGAAGGGTCAATGAAGAGGATGGAATCAGACTGATTCCTGAATGCCACAAAGAAGTGTTCTTGTGGAATTAACCGGTCTCTTTGCAATAAATCTATAGGCTTAAATATATATATTACTCTTCCAGAACTATTTAAAGGAACTTCCCAATCAATTAAGCTCTTTTTGTTTGTATTTGGTAAAGCATTGTTCAATTCTTCAATTGCTTTTTCATATTGATTCTGTTCTAATAAGGCCAGTCCGTAAAAGTAGTGTGCTCGAGTGAAAAATGGATTTATTCCCAGAGCCTTCTTAAAATTTATGTTAGCCATCTGGTAATTTTTTTCATTGAAATGGTACACACCCTGAGCAAGATAGCGATAGGCTGTTATGTTTTTTTCTAATTCAGATGGAAGTTTTTGTAGGATAAGATTTTGATTCGTTATGAATTTTACGATCCTTGAAAGCAAACGTGGGCCTATCCACAGAATATCTTCAAAGGATTTCCAGGCTATTTCATCTTTTTCTGTTCCACGATTCTGGTTGTTGGTTAGTCTGTATCGTATTCTAAAATTTTCTTTTGTCCTGATCAACTCAATTTGTACTTCGTAATCGAACTGTTTCTCAGGTCCATTCCAGTTGGAAGAACTTTGAAGAAAGGTGTTTTCGCTGATGAATTCCAAATTAGCAATTTGTTTTAATTGTTCTTGCAAGATTTCGGATAGGCTAAATAGATGCATTTGTAAATTCATATCGGTTTCGAGATTTGTTCGAAACCTCACATAAAGACGTGTGTCTTCTGGTAAAGAAATTTCAGCTAAGGAATTAACATAGATGGGTTTGGTATTTTCTCTGTGCTGAATGTAAAGAAAACCTCCTATGCCAATAATAATTAGAGAGAGAATTCCCGCTAAAATCCAGTTGATGTAAGATTTTTTCTTCTCTCTCGTTGTTTCGATGACGACGGTGTCGAGATCTCGATAGAGAGCCTTGGTAGAATTATATCGTTTCAGTGGTTCTTTACTCAGGCATCGTAAAATAATTTTGCTTAGTACAGGAGATATGTTTTTTTTCAATTCATGTGGTGGCTTTGGTATTTCGTGCATTGTGGCATAAATTTGAGCAGCCTGATGATATTTTTGGAATGGTAACTTCCCTGTGAAAATTTGATAGAAAATTATGCCCAGAGCATAAATGTCAGTTTTTTCATCAATGTTTGATCCAAGGATTTGTTCGGGGGCTAAGTAAGGAAATGTCCCGGCGACAAAGGAGATTTCTTGCTGATTAGAATAAAGGCTGGACAATCCAAAATCTAAAAGTTTGGGTTTTCCTTCAGGGGTAATAATAATATTGTTTGGTTTTAGATCGCCGTGAATTAAATGATGTTGATGGGCAAAGGAGACAATTTCACAAATTTGTTTAGCCAGTCTTAATGCTAGTGGCGGGTCAATACGGTGAACTTCTAAAAAGCGAGAGAGGGGTTCACCTTCCACGTATTCCATTACAATGAAAACACCTTCGTCAGCTTCCACCACATCATATATGGTAACAACACCAGGATGGTTGAGCTGACTGGCCAGGCGAGCTTCGGAAATGATTTTATCACGGTTGACTTTTTCTTCGCGAAGAAATTTTAAAGCTACTTTCCGTTGTAACCGAAGGTCTTCGGCAAGATAGACAATTCCCATTCCCCCTCGACCTAATTCTCGGATGATTTTGAAATTTCCTACGATTCGATCTTCCATCAGCAATGAGACCGATCTTTAATTAGTTTAGATTAGTTGAATTAATGAACTCAATCCCGCCCAGACACCTGTCGGATCCAAATTAACACTCTTTTTAATTTTCACAAAATAAAAATCAGCTTTAATGTGTGATTGGTACAGGGCATTAAAACCTCCGAAGTCTGCTTATAAGTCAATTATAAACTGTATCTTAATCCATGTGTCATCCTGGTTAAGATCATGTCTTTCTTTTGCTTTTAATCATAAAGTATAAAAATGAATTGCAAAAAGGCTATATTTTGATTTTATTCTTCTCGAGTTGGTGTAAGTGGGTTAAACTTTTGCTGAATTTTTAAGAGTTGTTTGGATTAAATGTCTTTGATCTAAAAATTTTCTGGCAATTAACTTTTTGAGATGAAAATAACTAGTTTTCATAGACTTTCTATTAAAACACGATTTTCTGATGATGAATAACTTTATTTGTAAAAGGATATCCTGTATTTTTATCTTTTTGTTGATCTTTACTTATTGTCACAAAAAAGAAGTAGTTCCACCGCAAATTATTGCTCAGGTTGGTAATGAAAGTATTCCATTAGAAGAATTTCGTTCATTCTATGAATTAGATCCAAATTTTGGGATGGATTCTACGGGTTATCCTGCTTTAAGGGATGAATTATTTCGTTATATAGATTATTACTTATCTTATAAGAAGGGGATGAAGGAAGGATTAACAAAGGATACTTTATTTGTAAAGGCTGTAAATTGGGAAAAGCGACAGGCTATCTTAAGGCAATTATATAGAGAAGTAGTAAGTTCTCAAGTTGAGATAAGTGAAGAAGAATTAAGAAAAGAATTTTATCTTTGTAATATAAATGTTCATGTAAAACATCTTTTCTCGCCAGATTCGTCTCAAATTCGTCAATGGTATAGACAGTTGAAATCAGGGGCTAATTTTGATTCTCTTGCACAAATTGCATTTAATGATACTTTGTTGTCTCAAAATGGTGGAGATTTAGGCTGGACAAAATTGGGCGATCTTGATGAAGATTTTGCTCAGGCTGTTCTGGCGTTAAAAAAAGATCAAATTTCCAGGCCCGTGCAGACGCGTTGGGGATTTCATATCATACAGTTGCTGAATCGAGAGGATCCAGGAATATTAAGGGATTCAGATTTCAACCAGAGAAAAAGATTGATGGAAAATCGTGTCCGCAACCGCAAGAGTAAGGAATTAGCACACCAATTTATTAAAAGATATATGTCAAAAATCAATCCACAACCTGTTCCGCAAACATTCTCACTTCTCTGGAGAGTTATTAGTTATTCGGAGGAATCAGACAAGAAAATTGGGGTGCCTAGAGTTCTTACTAATAAAATGATTCATGTTGTTCAAAAAAGACTCATAGCTAATCTTGATGAACCATTAATTCAATATAATGGAGGTCAAATTACTTTACGGAAGTTTTTAAATGAGCTTAAGAAAATTCCTATAAGTAACCGGCCCCGTTTTCGCACTCTGCGAGATTTATCTAATAAGATTGGAATTTGGGTAAGGGACGAGTTTCTTTTAAAAGAAGCCAGGCGAAGAGGAATTGAACGTCATCCAAGGGTTGAGAAAGAAGTGCTTGAATTCGCCAGAGAACAGACTTATTTATATTATTTAAAAAAGGAATTAACTGATTTAAAAATTCCTGAAGAAGTCAAAAGATATTTTCAGAGTAAAGATTTAAAAATTTTAAGAAAATATCCCCAATTGCGACATTTTCACACACTTTCGCAATGGTCATGGAAACAGGCTGAATCCATTTTGCATAAAAGATTAAAGCTATTGGCAGAAGATATTCAAATTAATGAAAAATTGTTAAGAGAAGAAAGTCGACGGATCGATTGGACCAGCCGAATAAGAATGTTTTATATCAGAAAGCCTAATTAAACAGATTTTTTGAGACATTTTAAATGAAGCATTTATAAATCCGGTTGAAACATTCCTTTAGTAATTTTTCCATATTCTGCCATTTGTAAAGCCAGGGCATGTTCTTTTAAGGTAAAGAATTTCACGCCTAATTTAGAGAGTGGGATGTTGATTTTTTTCAGAAATTCAATTGCCCGTGAAAAGGTGAATGGATTGATAATCGAACCCATTATAGTTAATTCTTTTTTGAATATGACGAAGGGTTCAATTGTTACGGTTGAATTCATTGGACATACACCGAAAAGCAAAAATTTTCCCAGGGGATTTATCCATTGAAAAGCCTGCTGAATAGCATTTGGATTTCCACTGCAGTCGATGATAATATCAAAACTTTTGTTTATTTGTGGGATTTCGCGAGGTGAGAATACCTGAAAGTTTAAGTTTCTGGCAATTTGTTGCCGTATATCTGAAGGTTCGCTGAATATAAAATTAGTTAGGCCACGATTGGTAAGCCAAATTCCCCAGAGTAGACCTATGATACCACTGCCTAGGATAAGCACTTTTGGATTATCTGGAAGAGGATGCAACCGATCCCATCCATGAATTATGCAGGAGAGAGGTTCTGTTAAGGCACCCCATTCCAAAGGAATTTTTTCTGTCAAAGGATAGACCTGGTTTTTCGGAACCACACAATATTGAGCCCAAGCCCCATCTCTAAATACACCAACCGGTTGAAGATTTTTACAAAAGTTTATCTCTCCTCTTTTACAATAAAGGCAGTATCCACAGTAATTATTTGGATCCGCTGTTACTGGAGAGCCTATTTTCAGATGGTTTACATTTCTCCCAACTTTTTCGATGATTCCGGAGAACTCGTGCCCAAGAATAACTTTAGAATGAGCAGGAGCTTCTTCATTCAAAATATGGAGGTCGGTTCCGCAAATTCCAGCGTACTTTACTTTGATTAGAACCTCGTTTTCACCTGGAATAGGAATGGGTTTATCTATTAAATAAAGTTTCCGGGGACGTTGATATTCCAAAGCTATCATTTTTTGCCCTCAATGTTAAAACGATTAACTATACAAAATAATACAAATAAAATAAATGATGATCAAGAAAAAATATAAGATGTTAAGTTTAGTTAATTTTACTAAAATATATTTTTAGCAAGAGTATTAAAAGTGTATTTAATAGATATGTAATTAAAAGTAATTTAATACTTTATATAGCGTTTTATATTCAATTAACATTTAAACTTTGATTTTTTAGAAATTATAAAAATTGCATATAGTTGTTGACAAAAATATTTTAATGTATTATATTAATCTGAAAGTTAAACGTTTAACCATATCGAATATGAGTGCTACAATTAAAGATGTCGCTAAATTGGCTAAAGTCTCAGTTGCTACGGTGTCTCTGGTTATCCATAACAATAAAAGAATTTCGCCAGAGACAAGAAAACGAGTTTTAAAAGCTATAAAAGAATTAAATTACCATCCAACTCGTTTGGCCCGTGGGCTGGTCTCGAAAAAAAGTGGAAACATTGGTTTTATCCTTACTGAAGACCATTTTTCTCGCACAGAACCTTTTTATACCCAAATTTTTCTTGGTACTGAATTTAAAGCTAGAGAAGAAGAGTATTATATCCTGCTTACTACGGTTTCTTCTAATTTTAATGAAAAAGATTCGTTGCCCCGGTTCGTATTAGAAAAAAATGTTGATGGAGTAATCCTGGCAGGTAAAGTTCCTTTACTTCTAATAAATGGGCTCAAGAAGTATAACTTACCAATTGTTTTTGTGGATTATTATCCTCCAAATGGAGATTTTCCAGCGGTTTTAATAGATAATTTATCTGGTGGCTTTAAAGCAACCAACCATCTCATTGAGTGTAAGCACACCCGCATAGGATTTGTGGCAGGAGATATACAACATCCCAGTATAAAAGAGCGTTTTCAGGGATACAGAATGGCTTTGGAAAATGCAGGCATACCTTTTGATCCCAGATTGACCATAACTGATGAACCTTACCCTGCCAGAGAAAATGGATATCGTGCAGCTAAAAAGTTATTAAGTCAAGCCCCAGATGTTACAGCCATTTTTACCTGCAATGATGCCATGGCCATAGGAGTTCTTCGATATCTTAAAGAAACCAGCCGACAGGTTCCTAAAGACATCTCTTTAATTGGATTTGATGATGTGGAAGCCGATTTATCTTTAGACCCACCATTAACTACAATGCGAGTTCCTAAAGTAGAATTGGGAATCGAAGCTATAAATCTTATGATGGAAATATTGAAAAAAGGTAGTATGCCAGCAAGAAAAATTTTAGTGCCTGTAGAATTAGTTGTGCGAAGGTCCACCTGTGATCTTGCTTAAAATTTTTGATAATTGAGATTTATTAAGAACATTTTGAAATATCCAAATATTTTTTAACTGTCCTTAGTTAAACTAATCGAAGGAGGTTGATATGAGGAATCATTACTGGTTACTTTTTATTTTTACCTGTGTTTTAGGCTTGTTGCTTTCGACAAGCTGGGCACAGACCAATCTTTTACCCAATGGTGATTTAGAGACATGGGAGCCGAATTTTTGGAACAGGCTGAATGAGGGGTTAGGCGGATCGCAGATGTTTTGGGCAGAGGACACGGCTGCGCCGAATCAGTGGAATCAGGATTTACCGAGTTTACGTTCTTTCAAGGTGGTTAAGCCAGCGGTGACGAGTGATGCGGTAGGTTGGGTGAGTGTAAACAATGCGGATTTGTATTGGAACAATGCGGGTGGAGATGATTTGTATAACATCAGTTTTTGGGCGAAGACTGAGGGTGTAAACATCAATCCAACGACCGATGATGAGAAGATTGGAGCGTGGTTCAGATTTTATTCAGGTGGAGTGTTGGTAGCCGAGCAGTTTTTAGAGGTAGATCAGACGGTATCGGATAAGGATTGGACGGAGTATACTGGTGGTGTATTGGTGACGAGTGAGCCGGACAGTGTAGTGATATCGTTGGTGATGGGCAAGGATGCGACGGGTACGGCGTGGTTTGACAATGTATTGTGTAACACCAATAGTGGTTGGACGATGGGTGTATTTAATGGAGATGCGGAGACGCCGGTAGGATGGTTAAATTGGACGGATGCGAACAAGATAGGATTTGCGAACACGATTCATGACACGGCGGCCCACAGTGGTGGGACGAGTGTATTGTTAGCGGAGAAGGACACATTGGATGATGAGATGGTATTTTACAGTGAGCCGGTTCCGGCCAAGCCGGGCAAGTGGTATAAGATTAGTGTATGGGTCAAGACGGATAGTGTAAATACGGGAGAGGCTTGGTATCCGACGAGTGTGATTCCGGATCTGGACAGTGATCGTATGGGTTTGTGTTTCTTTTTTCATCGAGCGCCGTTAGATAAGTCCTGGGATTTGAGCGGAGGAGATCAGTTTATTTATTTTGATCAGCGCAATTCCAGCAGTGATTGGACGCATTATGTGGCGGTAGCGAAGGCGCCGGATGATGCGGCGGGTGTGAGTTTGCGAGCCCGTTTCAATTCCTTCCCCACTGGCTATGTCTGGTATGATGACTTCGCTATCGAAGAACTGGAAGATGTTCCCAATCTTTTACCCAATGGTGATTTAGAGACATGGGAGCCGAATTTTTGGAACAGGCTGAATGAGGGGTTAGGCGGATCGCAGATGTTTTGGGCAGAGGACACGGCTGCGCCGAATCAGTGGAATCAGGATTTACCGAGTTTACGTTCTTTCAAGGTGGTTAAGCCAGCGGTGACGAGTGATGCGGTAGGTTGGGTGAGTGTAAACAATGCGGATTTGTATTGGAACAATGCGGGTGGAGATGATTTGTATAACATCAGTTTTTGGGCGAAGACTGAGGGTGTAAACATCAATCCAACGACCGATGATGAGAAGATTGGAGCGTGGTTCAGATTTTATTCAGGTGGAGTGTTGGTAGCCGAGCAGTTTTTAGAGGTAGATCAGACGGTATCGGATAAGGATTGGACGGAGTATACTGGTGGTGTATTGGTGACGAGTGAGCCGGACAGTGTAGTGATATCGTTGGTGATGGGCAAGGATGCGACGGGTACGGCGTGGTTTGACAATGTATTGTGTAACACCAATAGTGGTTGGACGATGGGTGTATTTAATGGAGATGCGGAGACGCCGGTAGGATGGTTAAATTGGACGGATGCGAACAAGATAGGATTTGCGAACACGATTCATGACACGGCGGCCCACAGTGGTGGGACGAGTGTATTGTTAGCGGAGAAGGACACATTGGATGATGAGATGGTATTTTACAGTGAGCCGGTTCCGGCCAAGCCGGGCAAGTGGTATAAGATTAGTGTATGGGTCAAGACGGATAGTGTAAATACGGGAGAGGCTTGGTATCCGACGAGTGTGATTCCGGATCTGGACAGTGATCGTATGGGTTTGTGTTTCTTTTTTCATCGAGCGCCGTTAGATAAGTCCTGGGATTTGAGCGGAGGAGATCAGTTTATTTATTTTGATCAGCGCAATTCCAGCAGTGATTGGACGCATTATGTGGCGGTAGCGAAGGCGCCGGATGATGCGGCGGGTGTGAGTTTGCGAGCCCGTTTCAATTCCTTCCCCACTGGCTATGTCTGGTATGATGACTTCGCTATCGAAGAACTGGAAGCGGTATTGGTCTCAATCGAAGATCCTGGCACGTCGCAAACTACTTTAAGTACAAGTTATGAATTGTTGCAGAACTATCCAAATCCATTCAACCCAGAAACGATTATCGAGTACCAGGTGCCTAAACGTGGCAAAGTCCAATTGAATATTTACAACATGCTGGGCCAGAAAATTCGCACTCTGGTTGATGACGTCTTGCCAGCCGGCAATTACCACGTGGTCTGGGATGGATTGGATGACCATGGTAATCGGGTTGCCACTGGCGTCTATCTTTATCAGTTGAAAGGTGAAAATGCACTCATTACCAAAAAGATGTTATTGATCAAATAGTTGAAAATTGCAAGCTGTTTGATTATTGAGCCGTCTTCTTTTGAATAAAAAAGAGGACGGCTCTTAAGATTGATAAGTGGAATTTCAATAATAAATTTAATCAACATTTTCATTTAAGTTAATGTTTAGAAAATAAGTGAATTCCGGTATGGAAGTTTTAAGATAATTTTGTTACAAGAAAGTTTTAAAATTTTCAAAAATTTTGGCTATAATTTAGAATGTTTTTTCAGCATCAGCGTAATTTGGATAAAAATTTTCTGTTAAAAAGCCGAATGGGGGCTTTCCATGCGCTTTTTTTTAATCAGGTTTTTTTTAATCGGAATGTTTTTCATCTTATTTTTGTTTAATGTTGGAATTTCAGGAACTACGGGAAAAATCGTAGGGCAGGTATTTGATGCTACAACAGGCGAACCTTTGCCGGGTGTGAATATTATTGTAGAAAACACAGTATACGGAGCTGCCTCTGATATTGATGGTACTTTTTTTATTTTAGGTTTACAACCTGGCACTTATTCCATCCGTGCCATGATGATTGGCTATAGTGACATGGTTGTCAATAGTGTTAAAGTGAGTGCAGATAAAACTACCAGAGTCGATTTCAAGTTACGCGAAACAGCGTTGGAAATTGGCGAGACAATTGAAGTAACGGCGGAAAGGCCACTGATTAAGAAAGACCTTACTTCTACAGAGTCGGCGGTGAGTAGCGATATTATAGACCTGTTACCGGTAGAAAATTTTAGTGATGTGGTAAACCTACAGGCAGGTGTGGTTGATGGTCATTTTCGAGGTGGCCGATTGGGCGAAGTTGCTTATATGATCGATGGTATTCCAGTAAACGATGTTTATTCTGGCTCTTACTCCATTGAAATCGAAAATAATTCAATAGAAGAACTTACTGTTATCAGTGGCACATTCAATGCGGAATATGGCCAGGCTATGTCTGGAGTTGTTAATATCGTTACCAAGGAAGGATCCAACAAGTTTACTGGCAATGTTACTACTTATGTGGGTGATTATTTAAGTTCCCATAGTGATATTTTTTGGAATATTAAAGATATAAATCCAATATCGAATCTCGAAGGTACTTTCAGCGGGCCAATCCCTGGTTTTGGTAATCGTTTTAACTTTTTTGCTTCTGGAAGAATTTACCAGAATGAGGGATATATTTATGGAAGGGAAGTTTTTCTTCCCACCGACAGTTCGGATTTCACACCAGAGAAGCTTGAAGACCGCATTGTTGAGAGTCATGGAAAAAAATATCAATTCAGCGAAGATTTAGCTCGTGAATTAATTGATGATGCTAAAGCTGTTTCCATGAATAAATCTCAGCGTTCAACAGGGTCACTAAAATTAACCTACCGTCCTACGAATTTAGATAAAATAGTTCTTCAAGGGATTTATCAACAGAAAGATTGGCGGGAATATGATCACCGATTCCGATTAAATCCTGAAGGAGATTATAGAAGGAAACAAAAAGGTATTACGACAGCTTTTCTTTGGAACCATGTGCTTAGCGCACGTACATTTCTGGATATTCGATATTCATATTTTTTTTCACGATATCGTCAATATGTATATGAAGACCCTTTTGATCCACGATATGTATCTAGTTCGCGGCTTCAAGCTGCCGGTGCTAATGCATATTTAACTGGCGGTCAACAGATGTGGCATTTTAATCGCAGTACTACCACCCATCTTATTAAAACCGACCTTACTAGTCAGCTAACTAATAATCATCAAATTAAAGCTGGGTTAGAAGTTAAAAAGCACCGTTTGTGGATGCATGAATTTGAAGTTATTCCCGAAGATCCAAATCGTGTAGCACCACTCACCTCGTTCAATAACAATACTTACCTTCACCATCCTAAAGAATTTTCGGCTTACATCCAGGACAAGATGGAATTTGATTTTATGATTGTGAACGCCGGGATAAGGTTTGATTACTTTAATCCAGATGCTAATGTCCCACTCGATTTTAAGCGATTAAATTATTCCGAACGTAAAAAAGCAAAAAATAGTTGGCAAATAAGCCCGAGATTTGGTATAGCTTATCCCATCTCCGAGAAAGGAGTTATCCATGTTTCTTATGGTCATTTCTTTCAGGTTCCTAATTTCTTTTACCTATATACCAATCCTGAATTTGAAATTTACCCTTTACAAAGCACACCTTCTCCTCCTCCGCAATCTTTACTCAATACGGTTGGGAATGCGGAATTAAAGCCGCAAAAAACTGTAATTTATGAACTAGGATTACAGCAACAATTAGGGGATATTTTTAGTCTTTCGGTTACGATGTTTTACAAAGACATCAGGAATTTGTTAGGTACTCAGGTTTTAGAAACCATACAGGGAATAAAATTTGCACGATATATAAATCGGGACTATGGATTTGTCAGGGGTATAACTTTTGAATTTGAGAAAAGGTATTCAAGTGGAATAAGTACCAGTATTGACTACACTTATCAGATTGCTAAAGGAAATGCTTCTGATCCCAATACTGCCTTTTTAGATGCCCAGAGTGATCCACCCAAAGAGACCGAGAAAGAGTTAGTTCCACTAAATTGGGATCGTCGACATCAAATTAATGCTACACTGACTCTTGGAAAACCCGGAGGTTATTCTGCAAGTCTTGTTGCACGATATGGAACAGGATTACCATATACCCCAACTTTTCAAAACGTCCAGACTGCTGTGGAAAATAGTGGACGTAAACCAGCTATATTTGATGTTGATTTATATTTTTATAAAGATTTTCAATTTAAAGGGTTGAAATACACCTTCTTTTTCAGGGTATTCAACTTGTTTGATCGATTAAATGAAAAGGAAGTATTCGCTGATACAGGTCGAGCAGGATATACTCTTGCGCCACTATATATGGGTGGTCTTCGTCCACGGGGACTTAATACACTCGAACAATATTTTATTCGTCCAGACTTTTATTCAGAACCTCGTCGGATTCAGTTTGGAATAGAATTTGGATTTTAATTATGAGGATGGCTATGAAAAAATATTTATTTGGCCTATTATCTTTATTATTTATAATTTTTATTATCTATCCTCTTAACCTTTTCGCACAAAGAAAACCCGATCCTAATGTTGGGAATACTGAATTGCGTCGCCAGGGAACTATGGACGGAAACCTGGTGAGAACAATTTTTATTAATTGGGGAGAAATTGCGCATTGGCCTGATTCTCCTTCCGGAGAATGGCCTAAAGGTTCTGGCCATCAATATGTAGATGGTGTGGCTTTAGTTGTTCAAGGCCGTGCAATCGATAACAATGGTAAAGTTATTTATCCTCTGGAAACTCAATACAGGGAATTTGTTGATAAAGGACCACATGATGAACTATGGGGATGGGGACCACTTCCAGGATATTTTAATCCTGAGGGGACCAGCCCGGCCATGAGTAATGATCCTTTAACCTGGCCAGATTTCTGGCCGGATAAACCAGATGGTTGGATTAATCCCAATGAAGTCCGTAATGATCAGGATGATGACGGAAATGGACTCATCGATGATGTGGTATTTTGGAATGGTTTCTTTGGAAAAGGTAAGCGAAATGCTGATCTGGAAACATATATTGTATTTGATGATGATCCTGATGAGGAATGGGATTTTTACCCGGATCCCAGCAATCCTGAACGCCGTGGAATGGGATTAGAAGTAGCAGCCCGTTATTTTCAGTGGTCACAGGTACTAGCCGAGGATGTCATCTTTGCTATTTATTTTATTACAAATGAAGGAAAATACAATTACGATAGCACTTATTATGCGTTTTATATTGACTGGGGAGTGGGTGGAACGGATGACTCTTCAGATGATACAGGTGATTATGATACTTTTCTGGATATTGCCTGGGCCTGGGATTATGATGGTTTTGGTTCTCCCGGACAGTGGCATCCGGTGGGTGTAGCTGGATTTGCTTTTTTAGAAAGCCCTGGAATTGATGATGATGGTAAAGATAATGACGAAGATGGCATAATTGATGAAAAACGTGATTCTGGACCCGGAACCTGGCTGACAGAATATCCTTATAATGTCGATCCGGTTAAATTTGAAAATTATTTTGGTCGTCCCCCGGTTCCCCATTGGTCAGGAGATGAGGATGCTGATTGGACGATTTACACCGATGTTAATCAAAATGGACAGTGGGACGAAGGTGAACCTTTGAATGATGATGTTGGCAAGGATGGTTTAGGACCCAATGATTTCGGTTATCCTGGTCCAGATACTGGTGAAGGAGATGGGATTCCTACACCAGGTGAACCGGACTTCGATTATCTTGATAAGGATGAATCCGATCAAATCGGTCTTACTGGTTTCCGCATTTTTCCGGTGCATACATATGAATTATGGAATGAAAATCAGAATTGGGATGTTTTCCGCTCTGCACCGCCACCCCACAGTCAACAGGTAACAGCTAATCTTGGCATGTTCTTTTCTTCTGGTCCTTTCCCTTTAAAAGCCGGGCAGACCGAAAACTATTCAATGGCCTTATTGTTTGGTGAAGACAAGTATGACCTGGTATTAACAAAGAAAACTATTCAACAAATATATAATGCTGATTATCGTTTTGCCCAGCCGCCTGAAAAACCACGTTTAAAAGCTGTTATTCCCGGAAACAATCGGGTGATTCTGGTTTGGGATGACCGAGCTGAAAAATCCTGGGACCCTTTCTTGCAGGAATATGATTTCGAAGGTTATCGAATTTACCGAAGCACTGAATCTGAATTTTTAGAAACCCGTTTGATTACCGATTCCTACGGGAGATTAACTTTTCGTAAACCGATTGCTCAATTTGATTTAAAAAACAAATGGAGTGGTTTGCATCCTATTGATGTTAATGGAGTCAAATTTGATCTGGGAAATAATTCTGGTTTAAGACATTATTATATCGATACAGATGTTAAAAATGGTCAGACTTATTATTATGCCGTTGTATCATATGATCATGGTCTGGTAGATACCAGCGTCACTGGCACATTAATGGGGCTTACTCCTGCTGAATGTACCAGTAAAATTAATGTGGATATTTCAGGAAATGTCCAGGTTGATATTAATACAGCAGTGGTTACCCCCCGAGCTCCAGCGGCTGGATATGTTGATCCTTCTCTGGAAGGCGATTTTATCCGTGAAACGGTTGGAACAGGTGAAGTGAGCGTCGACTTTCTGGTACCTGATTCGGTGAAAAATGGACATACCTACGCCATTGAATTTGGTGATACTTCGTTCTTTCATAATGATGGAAATCCTTATTATGTGATCTATGACATTACCGGTGGTCAGAAAATTGAGAAGACAGATACATTGTGGATTGATGAAGAATCACGTTCGCCTTTAATCGATGGATTTGTTGTGAATATTAAAAATGATGCGACAGATATTGATTATAAAAATACTGGCTGGGTTGTTGGTTCAACCACTTACCGCTGGCGAGTAAACCAGGATAGCCGATTTTCCAATACCAACCCCCTTTTGAATTTCAACATCAATTATCCAGCAGATTTTGAATTTATGTTTTCCGATCAAATTGTCGATACAGCAGAGAACATATTGCTTCCACCCAATCGTCCAACTAAATTTTCTGTTTATAATGTAACAGAAGACACTGCAGCCCATTTCATGTTTTTAGAATTTAACGATATCGATTCAACATTAAGTCCATTTTATCCAGACCAGGATCAGGTAGAAAGCGCTATAATTTGGGTTCCTGATCCCAGACCGGAAAATAAATTACATGTAAAAACCAGTTGGCGTCTCTATTTTGAAGCAGATACCACAGTGAATCATATAATTCCACCCCAACCAGGGGATATATTCCGAATTGCTACAAAGAAACCTTTCCGTAAAGGTGATCGCATCGAGTTTAAAGTGAAAGGTCCTACTTATAATGAAGAGAAAGCAAAATCCGATTTAGAAAAGATAGCGGTTGTCCCAAATCCTTATGTGGTTGCTGCATCCTGGGAGCCACGCTCTCCCTACAGATTTGGGCGTGGTGAGAGACGTATCTATTTTATTCATTTACCAAAAAAATGTACTATTCGCATCTACACCTTACGAGGGTATCTGGTTGATACCATTGAACATGATAGCAGTCTTGATGATGGACAGGAACCCTGGAATATGTTAAATAAAGATGGTCAGGAAATTGCCTATGGAGTTTACGTTTATCATGTTCAGGCTCCAGGAATAGGTGAGAAAATTGGGAAATTTGCCATAATAAAATAAAACCAGCGGGATTGAAAACCATGAGAATCGTTTTAATAATAATCTTGGTTTTAGGGATTTTTGGACATCTCTTTGGGCAATATAAAAGAGATGTTTCTAATGTTGCCACTACAGCAGCGCCCTTTTTAGAAATTGGTGTAGGCGCAAGAGCTATTGGAATGGGTGGCGCTTTTGTGGCAACAGCCAATGATGCCAGCGCACTGTACTGGAACCCAGCCGGTTTAGGACGTCTTACTCGTCCCGAACTGATTTTTGTCCATACCAACTGGATTGCTGATGTTCGTTTTGATTTTGCGGGTACTGTTCTACCATTAGGTAGAATCGGAACTTTGGGTGCCAGCCTTACTACTTTAAGTATGGATGACATGAAAGTCCGTACAGTCGATCAACCAGAAGGTACTGGTGAGTTTTTTGATGCGGGCGATATGGCTCTTACTCTTTCTTATGGATTTAATTTAACAGATCGATTTTCTATTGGCTTTAATGCGAAGTATATTCATCAAAAAATTTGGAAAGAAACCTCGCAAGGCTTTGCTATAGATATCGGTACTTTATTTACTACAGGGTTTTACGGCATGCGGCTTGGTGCGGCATTAACGAATTTTGGAACGGATATGCGAATGGAAGGAGATGACCTTTTGGTTTATCATGATATCGATCCCTACCAACTTGGAAATAACGAACGTATTTTTGCACAGTTAGCGACACGCAAATGGCCGCTTCCTTTGAATTTTCAAGCTGGCGTGGCTATGGAAATATTAAATACATCTCCCAATCGAATTACATTGGCAGCCGAAGCCACTCATCCAATCAATAATACCGAAAGTATTCATCTGGGGATGGAATATGCATTAAGAGAACTATTTTTCTTGAGAGCAGGATTCAGGAACCTCTTTCAACGAGACAGTGAAGAAGGTCTTACTCTCGGTGCAGGGTTTTCTGCTCGATTTTTAAATAACTTTAAAGTTACAATTGATTATGCTTATGCTGACTTTGGAAATCTTAAAAATGCTCAACGATTTTCTGTCATTTTGCAATTTTAAAATAAATGTATAACAAAATCTTTATTTTAAATGAAGGTTATTTTGTTAAAAGGATGAAAAAGACCCTCTTAATATGTTTTTTGCTAATGATCGACAAATCATTATACATTGATGTTGAAAATTTTGGGAAGGATATAATCAAAGTTATTTAAACAAGCAATAAAGTATTTAAATTGAATAGAAAATCGAATCACTTCAGGGAAAAATATTTGAAATGGGTATTCTTGACCATTTTATGGTTATGTTGTTGCCAGAAAGAATTAAAGCATGACAATTTACAAATTACCTATTGGTCATCGAATAACACTTATGAAATTGAATTTGCCAAGGTAATGGTTCGGGATTGGAACAAAAATCATCCAGAAGTACCAGTAAAATTACAACCTGTTCCAGAAGGAAGGTCCAGTGAGGAAGTAATACTGGCAGCAGTTGTAGGTAAAACTACCCCAGATATCTATTCCAATATGTGGCAGGGGGATGTTGAAGCTTATGCCCGGGCAGGTGTGCTTGTTCCTTTAGATACTATCCCTGGTTTTTTAGAATTCCTTTATCAAAGATGTGATAGTTTAGTTGTGGAAGAAGTTACTGCTTTGGATGGTCATATTTACCAAATTCCCTGGAAAATAAATCCTATTATGATGATTTATAATGTTAAGTGGTTTAAAGAAATCGGATTAGATCAACCTCCAACTACTTATTCGGAATTTTTGGATGCTGCTAAAAAAATTAGAAAAGATACCGATGGTGATGGCTATGTAGATAAATGGATTGGATATACCGAGGTATTAGTGACCTGGTGGCAAAGGTTGTTTGATTTTTATCCATTGTATTTAGCAGCTTCAGACGGTGCACCTCTGGTACAGAATAGAAAAATTGTTTTCAATAATAAATATGCTGTTGAAGTTTTTCGTTTCTTGAAAACTTTGTTTGAGGAGAAGTTTTTTCCGCGCGAGCGTTTATCGGCCAGACAAGATCCATTTCTCTCCAGTGCAATCGCTACTCGCTTTACCGGCCCCTGGGAAATTATTCATGCCGAACATTTTAAACCAAAAGATTTTCAATACGCGTTTGCTCCGCTCCCAACACCGGATAAAGCGTCAGAACATCCTTATACGTATGCTGATCCTAAAAATATTGTCATTTTTAATACCTGTAAAAATCCTAAAAATGCGTTCGAATTTCTTAAATTTATGCTTAGTAAAGAAAACGATTTCCGGTTTCTGGAAATGACACGTCAGATTCCCAGAAGAAAAGATTTACTTACTGATGGTTTGTTTCAGGAATTTTTACAAAAAAATGAACAACTTTTTACCTTTGCTAAGCAATCTCGGTATGTTCGTGGGACTGATAATTGCCCGGTTCTGAAAGAAATCTTTGATGTGATTTCCCAGGAGTTTGAAGCTTGCGTGGTTTATGGCACAAAATCTCCAGAAAAGGCCATTGAGGATGCCGCCAGCGCAGCGCAAGTAATTTTGAAATAAAACGAAGATGTGTTAACCGCCGATGAGAACTTTTAAAAATAAAATCACTCCTTATCTTTTGGTTTCTCCTTATGCCATTCATTTTTTAGCTTTTGTGGCGTTTCCGGTAATTTTTTCTTTCGTTTTAATATTTCATCGGTGGAATATCATCTCACCCATGGAATTTGTGGGTTTTACTAATTTTTATAAACTTTTTCATGACCGCCTTTTTTTTAGATCTTTACTGAATACCTTTATATTTTTAGTTATTCATATTCCTTTACAAATTGTTGTGGCACTTTTTTTTGCAGAACTGTTGAATCAGAAAATTCGCTTTAAGGGATTTTTTCGGGCTGCTTATTTTTTACCGGTAGTAGTTTCTGGAGTAGTGGTAACAATTCTTTGGCAACAACTTTATGGATTTGATACGGGTTTATTAAACAGATTATTGGTGAAACTGGGATTAAAAAAGATAGGATGGTTGGTGAGTCCCACCATGGCCATGCCTTCCATTGCTATTATGGCCACATGGAAAAATGTCGGGCTTTATATCGTGCTATTTCTGGTGGGGTTACAGAGCGTTCCTGAACATTATTACGAAGCTGCTGATTTAGAGGGGGCAACCCAATGGCAAAAATTTTGGTATATAACTCTGCCTTCGATTAATCCCACCATTTTCATGGTGGTGGTTTTATCCACCATAGGAGGGTTTTCTTTATTTATTGAGCCTTATATCATGACCGGTGGTGGTCCATTAAACAGTACACTTTCGGCAATGTTATACATTTATAAACAAGGGTTTTTCTTCTATCACATGGGATATGCAGCTACCCTGGGGTTCTTCTTCGCAGCACTAATCCTTTTGGTTATAATTATTCAAAGGCGATTTGTTGAAAGAGAGGTTGATTGACGAAATGAGAAAATTTGCGTTATATCTCTTGCTTCTTTTAGGCGCTATAGTTTTTACTTATCCATTTTTGTGGATGACTTCGGCTTCTCTGGCACCTGAACAAGAAATCGGCAAGTTAACTCTTTTTCCCTCCCGGCTTACTTTAAACAGTTATGAACAGATGATTACTAAAGTCCCTATTTTTCGCTCCCTGTTGAATAGTCTATTTGTTTCTTTTTCTATTACATTTGGTGTTTTGGTTTTCAGTTCTATGGTGGGATATGCCCTCTCCCGTTTACGCTTCCGTGGTCGGAATTTAATTTTTTATATCATCATCTTTACAATGACGCTTCCTTTTCAGATTACTCTAATTCCTTTGTATATCTTGATGGTCAAATTTGGCTGGGTAGATTCATATTTGGGTCTTATTGTGCCTTATTTAATGAATGCCTTCGCTGTTATCATGTTTCGGCAATATTTCATGAATATTCCACAGGATCTGATTGACGCAGCGCGGATTGATGGATGTTCAGAATTTCAAATTTTGTTTCGAATTCTGTGGCCCAATTCCATCCCAGCCCTGGTTACCGTAGGAATCATCACATTTATGACGTCCTGGAATGAAGTCCTGTGGCCGCTTATTGTGATCCGCAACGAGAAATTAATGACCATGCCACAGTTGGTCACGCTTTTCGTAGTTGGTGGTAGGGCCGAATCACAATTAGGGGTAAAGTTGGCTTCGGCAACTCTATTGGCGT
>CAYLYM010000049.1:0-25928 GCA_964387645.1 uncultured Calditrichaceae bacterium
TAGCCATTATTTTTATGGTCCCCTTGTTCCAATTATTGATTCTGGCTAATGCCATTACTACCGAGGTTAAGCATATCAAGTTGACCATAGTTGATTATGATAATAGTTTGCAAAGTCGTGAAATCGTTCGTGCTTTTTCGAAAACAGATAGATTTGATATAATTGAGCACAAGACGGATTTATCCTCGGTTTATCAGGATATGCAGGCCTGGAAGACCCAGATGGCCTTGGTTATTCCGCCGGATTTCTCGAAGGATTTACAGCGGCATTTGAATCCAAAAATACAGATTCAGATTGATGGTGTGGATGGCAATACTGCCGGTGTGGCATTGAGTTACGCCAAAAATATATTAAACCAATTTGCATTGGATTTCAGCCTTAATCCGCAGCATTCAGCACTTATTAAAGGTGTACACTTGTTGACTATGGAAGAACGAATGTGGTACAATCTCGATATGAACAGCAAGCAATATATGGTACCAGGTATTATTGTAATTCTGCTAACTATTTTACCCATGATGTTATCATCTATGAGTTTAGTTAAAGAAAAAGAAATTGGCACTTTAGAGCAATTAATGGTGACACCTTTAAAAAAACACCAATTGCTGTTAGGGAAAATTATTCCATTTTTGGTTTTATCATATATTGAACTGGCTCTGGTGACAGCTTTTGCGCTGGTGATTTTTAATATACAGATGATCGGAAGTTTTTTTCTGGTTGCTTTATTAGGTTTTCTGTACTTGTTTACTACAATTGGATTTGGAATATTTATATCAACTTTTACTGATTCTCAACAACAGGCTATGTTTGTTTCCTGGTTTTTCATTGTTTTTATGATTTTAATGAGTGGATTTTTTATCCCCATAGCCAATATGCCCCCCATATTACAAAGATTGACCTATCTGGATCCAATGCGTTATTTCATGTCTATTGTTAGAGATATATTCCAGAAAGGATCAACTTTAAAACATTTATGGGTTGATGTTCTGCCAATGACTGCTTTTGGGTTTATCGTTTTCACCTTGGGCGTGATGAAATTTAGAAAGAGAATCGGTTAATTTTTAATTTTACGAAAAAACAGCAATTTGACCGATAATAATCTCGCAGAATTGATAATTACTTGGTATTGAAAGTTTATTTTGAAAGTATGATGAGATGATCCATATATTTTTTTTATTCATTTGAATTGAAAAATGTGAATTTCTGTTTCTAAATCAACCGATCTTAAAAAGAGTTGCTTGTATTCATCTTAAATATTAAGTTATTTGATTGTGAAGTTTTATAGGGGTAAAATCTGAATGTGTGGTATTGCAGGATATTTTTCAAGGTCTGGGGATAATGCTGCTAAGAATGTTATGCTCACATTATATCAGCAGCAACACCGAGGACAGGAAAGTTGTGGAATTGCTATTTCCGATGGGAAAATCATTCGGTTGCACAAATCGATGGGTTATGTCAAGGAGGTTTTTAATCAGGAAGTCTTGAAGAAATTGCCTGGCTTCAGTGCCATTGGTCAGGTACGTTACCCAACACGTGGTAGCTCTATCATCCAGAATGCCCAGCCTTATGTTATCGAAACCTTAAGTGGACCGATCTATGCTGTAGCCAGCAATGGTGATATTGTTAATTATGAAGAGAATGCTCTCTGGCTTCAGAGCAAGGGTGTGCATTTGTCTTCTGGAAATGATGGAGAGCTCATTGGCCGTTTTCTGGTTTATCATCACGAAAGAGCAGGCTTATCTATCCCGGATGCTATTCGTTTACTGATGAAACGAATAAAGGGTGCGTATTCTTCGGTATTTTTAACAAAAAATTCTCTTTATATTTTTAGGGATGAAAATGGTTTTCGTCCGCTCCATATCGGGGAGATCGGTCAGGATATCGCGATTGCATCGGAGTCTTGTGCACTGGATATTTTGAGGCCGGATACTATGAGGGAGGTGATGCCGGGCGAAATTATTCAAGTTACCAAAGACAATGTTATTTCCTCCAGACAGAATAATCGATTATTTGATTCTGAAAAAAGATCTTTGCATTACTGTGTTTTCGAATTGATTTACTTTGCACGTCCAGATAGCTCGCAATATGGAGAATATGTTTATGATGTTCGCCTGAAGATAGGAGCAAAGTTAGCCTCTTATGATGATTTTAAAGCAGACGTGGTTATTCCCATTCCTGATTCAGCCAATTTTATTGCTTTGGGTTATGCCAACGCTAAGGGAATTCCTTTTAATTTTGGCCTCATTCGTAACCATTATGTTGGCAGGACTTTCATTCGTCCTAATCAATATTTACGTGATGAATCAGTCCGACAAAAATTTAACCCCTTAAAAGATTTCTTCAATGGTAAGTCAATTGTTGTGGTAGATGACTCCATTGTAAGAGGTACAACGCTACGTAAAATCGTACGCATGATTAAGGGAGCAGGTGCAAGAGAAGTTCATTTACGCATTGGTTCTCCGCCTGTTAAATTTTCGTGTTATTATGGTATAGATACGCCTACACGCGAAGAACTCATAGCCAACAATATGACAGTTGAGCAAATTCGAGAATATATGGGGGCAACCTCGTTAAAATATTTAAACATTGATGATCTTCGTGATTGTGTCAAATTTCCTAACAGGTATTGTTATGCCTGCTTTAATGGTGAATATCCTATTCCCAAACCATCAAAGCTTTCGAAAGTTGAATTAACCCTGGAAGAAGAAAAATAATGTCAATTATCAGACTTAACAACATGATTTTCTATGCCCATCATGGTTACTACCAGGCAGAAAGAGAACTTGGACAAAAATTTCAGGTGGATTTAGAACTGGAATGTGATTTTACAAAGGCTATCCAATCGGATAGTTTATCGGATGCAGTAAATTTTGAAGCTGTTTACTATACTGTAAATCAGATTTTTAACAGCTATAAATTTACATTATTGGAAACGCTTGCTGACAGGATTGCAAAAGAAATTTTGGAGAAATTTCCTGTGAATTCAGTGCTTATTCGTGTCCGCAAACCCCAGGTACCACTCAATGGTTTCCTGGACAATGTGGAGATCGAACTTGTACGGAAAAAATCAAAAAATGACTGAAGTTTATATTGCCCTCGGTTCCAATCTTGGAGACCGTTTAAAAAATCTTATAAGCGCTGTTGATTATTTAAAAGATATAGGGATGATACAAGCCCTTGGTGGGCTCTATCGTAGCGATGCTTATGGTTTTACTGAACAACCAGATTTTTATAATTCTGTTGTTTCTCTAAAAACGAGTTTGGCGCCTGTTATTCTTTTGGATAGATTAAAAGAAATTGAAAGAAAATTAGGGCGAAAAAAGGGTGTTCGCTGGGGGCCTCGGGAAATTGATCTGGATATTATTTTTTACGGACAATTAATTTTAAATAGACGAGAATTGATTATTCCTCATCCAGATTTCCACAATCGCAAATTTGTTCTAATGCCTCTTGTAGATATCGCAGAAAATTTTATATCTCCTACGCATAGAAAATCTGTTTTAATGTTGTTAAAAGCATGTCGAGATACAACTAGAACAGATTTGATTGCAAAAAAATGGTATATCAATGGAATTAAAATTTGATCATCTTCGCTACATTGCTATCGAAGGTGTTATTGGCGCTGGAAAAACCTCTTTAGCGCATTTAATTCAGCAAAGATTAGGCGGGCGTGTGATTCTGGAAGAATTCGAAGAAAATCCCTTTTTAGAAGACTTTTATCAAGATCCAGAACATTATGCCTTCCAGACCCAGATTTTTTTTCTGTTAAGCCGGTATCGCCAACAGGAAGAAATTATGCAATATGATTTATTTGAACAAAGAATTATTACTGACTATATGTTTGTTAAAGACCGGATATTTGCTACCTTAAACTTAAATGAAAAAGAAATGAAACTTTATAATATGTTAGCAAGAATACTTGAAAAGCGTATTGTAAAACCCGATTTGGCCATTTACCTCAAAGCCTCCACAAAAAGATTAATGCAGAACATTAGAAAAAGAGATCGCCCTTATGAAAGATTTATTAAAGAAGAGTATATCGATTCTTTGAACCAACTATATGAAGAATTTTTTTGGAATTATACTGCCACGCCTCTTCTTATCATCAATACAGAAAATTTGGATTTTGTTCATAATGAGAATCATTTAAGTCAGATTTTAGTTGAAATAAGTAAACATCGTATCGGTAAAAAACTGGTCAGTTTTGATTTTAACAAAGGTCTCTTGTGATGATTCGCTTATTCTTACTAATTGTTCTGCTTTACCTTTTATTTTACTTAATCAAAAATTTAATTAAATTTTTATTGTCCCCTCCGAATGTTTCTAAAAATGAAACACAAAAAAGAAGAAGGTTTGATGAAAATGATATCGAAGATATTGATTTTGAAGAAATAAAGAAGGAAAAATGACCCCCGCACATAAAAATCAGGAATTGCGAAAACTAAAGGAGGAAAATGAACGGCTAAAAGTTCTGCTCCATTTGGCTCAAAACCTTCAGAGTCATTTGGAATTGGAAAAACTGTTGTTGACCACAATGGAAGAGGTGGCACGCATTCTTCGTGCAGACCGTTGTACCGTTTTTTTACTGGACGAAGAAAAACATGAATTGTGGTCTATTGTTGCCATGGGAATTGAAAAAGGAGAAGAGATTCGGTTCCCGGCTGATAAAGGCATTGCAGGTTATGTGGCCATGTCTGGAGAAGTCTTGAATATTCCTGATGCTTACCAGGATTCTCGATTCAACCCAGAAATTGATAAAAAAACAGGATATCGAACCCGTAATATGCTGACCATGCCATTAAATAATAAAAACCAGGAAATTATAGGAGTATTTCAGGTTTTAAATAAACATGATGGTTCTTTTGACAGAGAAGATGAAGAACTACTGTCGGCTATCACTCCTATCGCAGCAACGGCCATTGAAAATTCTATTCTCTACCAGGAACAGGTTGAATCATTGAATAGTTTTATCGAAACACTTTCTACTACGCTGGATACCCGGGATTATATCACTGCTGGGCATTCTCGCCGGGTTACTCTATACACATTGGCGTTGTGCGAAATGATGGAATTAAATGATCAATGTTGTGAACAATTGCGTTATGCCGGTTTGCTGCACGATATTGGTAAATTGAGTATACCAGAATCTGTTTTATTTAAAAAAGGGAAATTGTCCGAGGAGGAATTCAGGTTAATCCAGAACCATCCGGCCATTACTCGGCAAATTCTGGAAAGCATTCGTTTTCCCAAAAGACTACGTCAAGTTCCTGAAATTGCTTCAACGCATCATGAAAAAATAAATGGCCAGGGTTATCCTGATGGATTGAAAGGAGATGAAATCCCGTTGGGTGGACGTATATTGGCCATAGCTGATGTTTTTGACGCTCTGACTTCAAAACGGCAGTATCGTGATCGTGAACCATTTGAAAATGTCTGGGCAATTATTGAAAGAGAAAAAGGAGAAGCATTTGATCCGTTGGTGGTAGAAGTTTTTTCAAAAATTTCTTTGAAGAAAATAATAGAAATTATGGAATATGATCGGTGTGAGCATATTGATGAGAAAGAAATAGAATTTTTGGCAAAAGTTCCTTTATATAGGCTGATAAATATCAAAAAAATGCCTGTTGAACAACGTTCTAAAGAGGATAATGCTATATTGAGAATTTTTGAAAAATATTACTGTCGTAAATATCTGTCCGAGTAAATTAACGCACCTATACAAAGATTTTTTTGCCTTATTTGATTATCATCATCTCAAGATATTCTATGTTTTTTAACAACTTTCGATTCGTTATTTGGATCAAATGAGTTTTGTTTAAGTACAAAAAAGACATCAAATTCCAATTAAAAAGCTTCGGTTAAGACTCATACATTTTTTAAATTCTCAGAAAAAAATTGATAAAAGAGATAAATCGGTTTCGATTTTTAGTTTAGTGGGCATTTTTCATATTTAATATCTATTTCATATTTTAATAATATTTGTATGTTATTATTACATTTTTGTAATATATACGATTATTTTGCATATTCTAAAGAAAAAAATCTCGCTTTGTAATTGAAACGATTTTGTTTATATTTGGCAAAATTTTTAGAGAATGTGGAAGGTTCATGAAGCTGACAGAACCATTATATTCATCATTACCCTCTGGACGTCTTGTTTTAGAAGATGGTTCTGTTTATTATGGTTATTCTTTTGGATATCCAACTGCTGCAGCGGGTGAAGTTGTTTTCAATACAGGTATGGTAGGTTATCCAGAGACTTTCACCGATCCTTCCTATTATGGACAAATTTTGACCTTAACCTATCCTTTGATTGGTAATTATGGTGTTCCACCGAATAACAAGAAAAATGAATTAGTGGAGGAGTATGAATCCAGTCGTTTACAAATCCGTGGTTTAATAATTTCTGATATTTCTGTGGATTACAGTCATTGGAATGCAGAAAAAAGTTTACCTGAGCTTTTGTACGACCAAAAAATTCCGGCACTTGCAGGAATCGATACGCGGGCGTTGACTAAAAAGCTGCGTGAAAAAGGTACCATGTTAGGTAAAATTGAGCTTAATGAATTGCAGGTTGATTTTTATGATCCGAATGTTGAAAATTTAGTCCGATTTGTTAGCCTTGAAAAACCAACCTTATATGGCTCCGGGAAATACCGAATCGTGCTAATGGATTGTGGCTGTAAATATAATATCATTCGTAGTCTGGTGAGCCGGGGTGTGGAAGTTTTGCGGGTTCCCTGGGATTATGATATTAGTAAGGAAGACTTTGACGGTTTGCTCATTTCGAATGGGCCTGGAAATCCCAAAATGTGCCGCCAGACAATATTACAAATTCACAATACAATATCTCGGGGAGTTCCGACTTTTGGGATATGTTTGGGGCATCAGCTTATGGCACTGGCGGCCGGTGCCAATACTTATAAACTGAAATACGGACATCGTAGCCAAAATCAACCAGTGATTGAAACCGGAACGAATAAATGTTTAATAACATCGCAAAATCATGGATATGCAGTAGACCAGGAAACGTTACCTGATGATTGGGAGCCCTGGTTTACTAATTTAAACGATGGAACAAACGAGGGTATTCGACACAAGTCAGGTAAGTTTATGAGCGTCCAATTTCATCCTGAAGCAGCACCAGGACCGGTTGATGCCGATTATTTATTTGATGAATTTTTAAGCATTGTAAAATGATGAATAATAATATTCGAAAAGTGATAATTTTAGGCAGCTCAGCTTTAAAAATTGGTGAAGCCGGAGAATTTGATTATTCTGGTAGCCAGGCTATTAAAGCGCTCAAAGAAGAAGGTATTACAACTATTTTAATCAATCCCAATATAGCCACGATTCAAACTTCTGATTACCTGGCAGATAAAGTTTACTTCTTACCTGTAACACCATATTTTGTTGAAAAGGTGATAGCAAAAGAACAACCTGATGGAATCCTATTGAGTTTTGGTGGGCAGACTGCTCTGAATTGTGGTATTGAACTGCATCGAAAGGGGGTTTTTGAAAAGTATAATGTTAAAGTTTTGGGAACGTCTATTCAGACAATCATGGATACCGAGGACCGAGACCTCTTTGTCCGGCGATTAGCAGAAATCGGGGTTAAATTTCCCAAAAGCAAGGCAGCGACTACAGTAGATCAGGCTATTGAGATTGCAAAAGAGTTGGGGTTTCCGGTGATGATTCGGATTGCTTATGCTCTGGGCGGTTTAGGTTCGGGAGTTTGTCGAAACGAAAAAGAAGTCGAAGATCTGGCCAGAAGAGCGCTTTCTCATACTTCTCAAATCCTGGTGGAGGAATATCTGGAAGGATGGAAAGAGGTTGAATATGAAGTTGTGCGAGACCAATACGATAATTGTATCACCGTTTGTAATATGGAAAATTTTGATCCCATGGGCATCCATACCGGGGAGAGTATCGTTGTGGCGCCCAGCCAGACCCTGACCAACAAAGAATATCATATTCTTCGGGAAGTTGCCATTAAAGTCATCCGTCATTTAGGAATTGTTGGGGAGTGTAACATCCAATATGCCTTAAATCCCAGGACAGTAGATTACCGCATCATTGAAGTCAATGCCCGCTTATCGCGGAGTTCTGCTCTGGCTTCAAAAGCTACAGGGTATCCATTGGCTTTTGTGGCGGCAAAATTGGCTCTGGGTAAAGGATTACACGAACTGACCAATTCCATCACCAAAGTAACTCGCGCTTTTTTTGAACCTGCTCTGGATTATGTCGTTGTAAAAATTCCTCGTTGGGATTTAAAGAAGTTTCGCATGGTTAGCCGCCGGATCGGTTCGGGAATGAAATCGGTGGGTGAAGTAATGGCCATCGGACGCAAATTCGAAGAGGCTTTGCAGAAAGCATTACGAATGCTGGAAATCGGGGCCAACGGTTTAGTTGGCAATAATAGTTTTAAATTTGATGATATTGAAAGTGAGTTAAAAAAACCCACCGAAGAGCGGATATTTGCCATTGTTGAGGCGCTAAAAAGTGGCTACTCTGTCGATCAGGTGCATGAGTTGTCTCATATCGACCGCTGGTTTTTGTACAAGATTCGGCGTGTTATTCAATTAGAGCAAAAAATTTTACAATATCAGCATGGCGATATCCCAGCTGAGCTTTTACTCGAAGCCAAGCAAGCGGGATTTTCTGATAAGCAAATTGCTGTGCTTACCGGTAAAACTCAAACGGAAATCCGAGAACTACGTAAAAATTTGGGTATTCGGGTTCATGTAAAACAAATCGATACGCTGGGCGCTGAATACCCAGCAAAAACCAATTACCTCTACCTGACCTACAACGCCCAGGAAGATGACCTTCCATTTCCTGTGCCAAATTCGGTTATTATTCTCGGATCGGGTTCATACCGAATTGGAAGCTCGGTAGAATTTGATTGGTGTGCAGTGAATGCTGGTTTAGCCCTTCGTAAAATGGGCTATAAAACTGTAATGATTAATTACAATCCAGAAACAGTGAGCACTGATTACGATGAATTTGACCTGCTCTTTTTTGATGAGATTCGACTGGAAACCGTTCTGGAAATTTACGAACGGGTGCAACCCATTGGTGTGATTATTTCTATGGGGGGACAGATTCCAAACAATTTAGCTCTCGATTTGAAGAATGTTGGGATAAATGTTTTGGGAACTTCACCTGATAATATTGATCGAGCAGAAAACCGCCGAAAGTTTTCCAGTTTATTAGATAGTTTAGGTATAGATCAGCCCGTTTGGAAAGAGCTTACGTCAATTGAAGACGCCTATCAGTTTGCTCGTGATGTGGGATACCCGGTTTTAGTGCGTCCTTCTTACGTACTAAGTGGGGCTGCTATGGCTGTAGCCAGTAACGATCGGGAACTCTCGCAATATTTACAACGGGCTGCAGATATTTCCCCAAAATATCCGGTAGTTATTAGTAAATTTTTAGAAAATGCCAAAGAGATTGAAATGGATGCAGTGGCACAAAATGGGGATATTGTCGTTCATGCCATTTCAGAACATGTTGAAAATGCTGGGGTCCATTCGGGCGATGCAACGCTGGTTTTGCCTCCACAACGAACTTATTTAGAAACTATCCGGCAGATCAGGATTATCTCTAAAAAGATTGCCAGAGAACTGGAAATTAATGGACCGTTCAATATTCAATTCATTGCGCGTCAAAACGAAGTTAAAGTGATTGAATGTAATTTGCGTGCTTCACGCAGTTTCCCTTTTGTTTCAAAAATCTTGAAAGAGAATTTCATTGATATTGCAACCAGAGTAATTATGGGGCAGCAAGTAAAAAAGGTAGAGAATTCGCTTTTTGAATTAAATTACGTTGGTGTTAAAGCTCCGCAATTTTCATTTACCCGTTTAGAGGGAGCTGATCCTACCTTAGGAGTAGAGATGGCCTCAACTGGTGAAGTTGGCTGCCTGGGCGATGATTTCGATGAGGCTTTCCTTAAGGCTCTCATTTCGGTTGGATTTAAATTTCCGATTCGGTCTGTTTTACTTTCTACTGGTAAAATTGAGTCGAAAGCTGAGTTATTAGAGAGTTGCCGGGTATTCCGCGATCTGGGAATTAAAATTTACGCGACTCGTGGGACAGCCAACTTTATCCGAAATAACGGTATTGAAGCTGAAGTTTTAAATTGGCCACTTGAGAAAAAACAGCCCAATACAGTTACTTTTATTAAAGAAGGTAAAATCGATCTGGTTATCAATATTCCGAAGAATTACCAGGAAGAAGAATTAACCAATGATTACATCATCCGCCGAACGGCTGCCGATTTTAATGTCCCGCTGATAACTAACCGACAGATTGCCATGCGGCTTGCCGAAGCTCTCTCTCGCACTTCTATTGATGATCTTCAGATAAAAAGTTGGGTTGAGTATCACTGATTAAAATTTTTTTTACCTCTACAACTTGAGATAACGAATGTTTAAAAGTTTATCTCAAAGGCTTGATTCAAGAATGAAATGAATTGATTCCAGATAATGAGGAAGGTTTAATGGCTTTTTCAAGCTAACCTTTGAATGGGATTGGAATGATAACTTTTTTGAATAATTGAAGTTTTTCCTTTACCATGTTTTTTCCCATTGTAGTGAAATTTTGGAAAATGTCTCTCCTTTTCAAGGTGGCCTTCATAATCTCTTCATTGTATTCTTCAATTAGTTGAATTAATTCCTGACAAAGGTCTTCAAATAACTTGCTCCTGTCCTTGACAAAACGATTAAAGAGGAATAATTCCATTTTTAAGGTTGAGTTCATTTTTACCTGGAGTAATAAGGGAATATCCCGGGTTAAAAATAGTTGATGTCGATTCAAATATTTCAAGGGTTGATTGACTGAATAAGGCGGATCAACCTTAATCAAATGTAAGATATTTTTTAATTTTTTAAAATATACTTTTTCACTCTCATGGAAAAATTTTTCAAGTTTTTCACGTTTGAATTCAATCCGCTTTCGTAATTCGAGCGGAAGGGGCAGAAAATTGTGGTCCCGTAGGATTTTAAATTCAATTCGTTGGGAGGGATCTTCGTAAAGGTACCCATCCAAATGGTATGGTTTTCCCTTTAAAACAAGCGATTTGAATTCTCCTTTTTGAATGGCTTCCTGGATTTTTTCTTCAGCTATTTTTTCGATGAGTAACATTTTTCCTTTTCATTCGCATAACGAAATTAATAAATTCGCTTCATTATGAGCAAGGTAGTATCGTCTTCGTAGATCCCTTCTTTAGAAAATTATTTAACTTTTTGGATAATTTCATCGCCAATTTCTTGCAGACTTTTAGAATAATTTTCTTTTACTAAGGCTTGAACTTGACCTATCTCGAACATGTTTCCCTCTTTATCCTGGGCTTCTGTAATTCCGTCAGAACAACACAATAATAAATCGCCAGGTTTAAGCTCTTCTTTGCCTTCTTTGAGTTATCGGATAACAAGCTTTTTGCCTCCTTCAAATATTTTTGACCAGATTTCGTTTCTCTCAGTATCCACAATGTAAAGCGTGCTTCGGTCGGCATCTAAATTTTGGGTAATTTCTTTTATGATCAGAGAAAACAAACTATCCAAGTCCAGGGTTGAGTTGATCAATTTTAGAGACTTTAAGAGAGTTTGCAACTGGGATTCACTTAATATATGATGCATTGTTATGTTTTCCGAATTTGAAAGTTCTGATTATTTTCTGAATTATAGAAAATTAATTACAAAATGATGGACATGCAAAATATTCTGCTATATTAACAATTTTTATTTTTTGGATGGCTGGGCAATTTGCCCAACTTTTGTTTTTTAAAAGATTTCTCGCTAACGCTCGAAATGACGTTTTTTACGCAATCATATATTTTAATTATGCACAACGGGTTAAATTTAGATGGTCGCTTAATCAATTTAATTTATTCTCAGTAGTATTTTCGTCTACTGGTTATTTCTGTTTTGTAGAGCAGAAACCAAATGTAGAATTAATTCAAAGTAATTTATCAGACATTCTTGAAAAAAGATTTATTTCAGAATAATGATTTTTCCAGTGGAATTTTTGTTGAGTGCTTTCACTTGATAAATATAGATACCGGAAGGAACTGCAATTCCCTGACTATTTTTTAAGTCCCAGCTAATCAAATTTTGCGAATCTTTACCATTGTAAACAATAGAAGAAACTTTTTGACCCAAAATGTTGAATATTTCCACATAGATTTTGGCGGGCTTAGGTAGATTAACCTGGAAAAAGATGAATCCTGAATGCCGGGTAGAGGGATTTGGTCGAGGAGGCAAAACGGTGAATTCAGTTGATTTATATTCTGGCTTATTTGCAGTAATAGGATTATTTGCAGCAATGGATAAGGCTTTCAAGGCATCAATCTTACCCCAGCCGCGGTTATTATCTGGATTATTTGCCGAATCTCCCGAGTTTCTAATAATTTCGATCAATTGTAACAGATTGAGATTGGGGAAAGCTTCAAGAATTTGAGCGGCAATACCGGCTACAATGGGGCAGCTTAATGATGTGCCATTAACATAGGCATACTGGTCTGGGGGAAGGGCAGAAAAAACGCCACTTCCCAGGGCACAGATATCGGGTTTTATCCGCATATCATAGGTGGGGCCACGGGAGCTAAATACAGTTACTTGATTGAAACGGTCTAATGCTCCCACGGCAATCACATAAAAGCCATCTGCCGGCGCAATAATGTACCGCCAGGGGGAATCACCTTCATTTCCAGCAGAATTCACCACCAGAACCCCTCGTCTGGCCAGTTCATTTGCTGCTCTTGTTATAATAGTAGTTTGTCCATCCATATCTTCGTATGTATAACTATTTTGACCTGGATCGAAAATGTTATATCCTACTGAACTTGAGACAATATCGGCGCCCAAAGCCTCAGCCCATTCCGCAGCCATCATCCAATTGTCTTCTTCCAGATTAATTTCTTCGTCTACTTTTTCTGTCTTTGCTAATAGAAAACTGGCCCCAAAAGCCGGGCCCACTAATCTACCCGGTAAATATCCTCCTATAGTAGACAATGTTATTGTTCCATGTGAATCTTGATTTGAAGCATCGCCAGACTGATTTGCTGTGATGGAATCTTTTTGAATAAAGTCGTACTCGGCAATAATTTTGTCTTGTAAATGTTGAATAGCCGGGTGATCGAGCCGAAATCCGGTGTCGAACATGGCTACAATTACTCCTTTCCCCGAAAGACCCATCCAGTGGAGTTGGTGAATGTTGTGGAACTGAATCTGAAAACTGGATTCTCCGTAATCAACAATAATAGAATCGCTTATGAATGGCTTTTTAAAAAGCTGAGGAGGAGAAGCACTTGTTTCTTCCTGACTAAATTTCCAGGTTCGTACTGGTTCTATAGATTTTACGAATGGAAGGGCTTTTATTTCTTTTAATATTTTATTTGTTGCATAGCCACTTATTGCATTCAACCAGCGTGATTTAGCATGAATTCTAAATCCAAGTTTTTCAATTGTTTTAATATAATTTTCATCCAAAGGTAAGTCGGCAAAAATTAATTCTTTTTCGTCCACAGTAATCCCGCGGTTTTCACGACGATCTAGTGCCCGATTTGAAAGGTGTTGTGAAACAATGGCTTTTTGTTTGGAAAAGGATAGAGATTGATTATTGCCTTTATCTGTGAAGAAAATCCAATAGCGTTCGGCGCTATGGCTCGAAAGAGCTGTAGTTGTGACCAGCAGAAACGATAAAAGATAAGATATTGGTTTCATAATTTTTCCATTTTATTTAAAAGTCTTTCGTATTTTTTCTAAATAATATTTGTTAATTAGTTAAAATTTAAGGGAATAAGATAAAATTATTTCTTTTTGAAACCCAAAATTATTTTTCAAATTTTTAAAGAACAACAAGAAGTTGTTTTAACAATGTCCTAATTCCTTAGGCAATATTTGATATTTGTTTTAATTGGCTTCATTTGTTATATTTTTAAGATTTTTTGAATCTAAAGACAAAAGAGAGGAATTTCATGGAAATTCGAATGGTAGATCTTAGAAGGCAGTACCAACAGTTAAAATCTGAAATCAGAGCTGCCCTTGATCGTGTATTGGAATCAACTCAATTTATCAATGGGCCTGATGTGAAATTATTTGCCGAAGATATGCAGAATTATCTTGGTGTAAAATTTGCTATACCATGCGCAAGCGGCACCGACGCCTTACAAATCAGTCTGATGGCATTGGATATTAAGCCAGGTGATGAGGTTATTACCACACCATTCACTTTTGTAGCTACAGCCGAAACCATAGCACTACTTGGTGCCAAACCTGTTTATGTAGACATCGATCCAAAGAGCTATAATATTCAACCTGAATTAATTGAATCAGCTATAACTGACCGAACAAGGGCCGTTATTCCCGTTCATTTGTATGGACAACCAGCCGAAATGGACAAAATTATGCAAATTGCCAATAGAAATCACCTTGCTGTAATAGAAGATTCAGCGCAGGCAGTTGGTGCTAAATATAATGGAAAGCCTGTATGTACTTTTGGCGACATGGCTTGTATCTCTTTTTTCCCCAGTAAAAATCTTGGTGCGTATGGGGATGCGGGCATGGTTGTGACGAATGATGAGACATTAGCAGAACGCCTGAGGATGATTGCCAATCATGGTTCACGAATTCGTTACCATCACGAAATATTAGGTGTGAATAGCCGTCTGGACACGCTCCAGGCTGCCATTCTACGGGTGAAATTGAAATATCTGGATGAGTGGAACGAAAAGCGTCGGGAAGTGGCCAGGTATTACAATCAGGCCTTGTCTGATCTTCCGGTGGTGACGCCTTTTGAAGCTAAAAATGTTGAGCATATTTACCATCAATATACCATTCAAGTCCAGAATCGAAATGAGCTCCAAAAGTTTTTAAAAGATAAAGGTATCCCAACTGCTATCCATTATCCGATACCTTTGCACCTTCAACCGGCCTTTAAACACTTAACAGACGCCAACGAAGGGGATTTGCCAATTTCAGAAGATGTTGCAAAAAATGTTATTTCACTACCCATGCATCCTGATTTGACCCGCGAAGAACAAGACTATATTGTTGATGCTATCCGTAGTTTTATGAAAAATGGGTATGGTCAGTAAAGAGGAGAAAAAATGCTTGATTTAAAATTTATCCGAGAACATCCAGACCTGGTTAAACGCGGTATTAAAAACAAAGGCGAGATGGGTGATGTGGACAAAATCCTTCATCTTGATTCCAAACGCCGTTCAATTATTCAAGAAGTTGAACATTTAAAACATCAAAGGAATGAACTCTCGCGACAAGTTAGCCGATTGAAACGCCAGGGTAAGTCAGCGGATGATGTGATAACCCAAACACGCGAGATTAGTCAGAAAATAAAAAGTTTAGATGATCAGCTCAAACAGGTGGAAGTTGAGTTACGTAACGAACTTGATCAAATACCCAATTTACCACACAATTCTGTTCCGGTGGGAAAAGATGCCTCAGAAAATGTTGTCGTACGGGCATGGGGAAAGATTCCGGAATTTGATTTTGAGATTTCGGATCATCTGGAAATTGCTGAACGATTAGACATTGTTGATTTTCCCAGAGGAAGCAAAATCTCTGGAAGGGGTTTCCCTGTTTATAAAGGTATGGGAGCTCAACTGGAAAGGGCATTAATTAACTTTATGTTGGATACCCACATTTCCCAGCATGGTTATCGTGAAATTTATCCGCCTTTTATGGTTAATCGTGAGAGTATGCGCGGCACGGGTCAGCTACCAAAATTGGAAGAAGATATGTATTTTTGCGAAAAAGATGATCTTTTTCTGATTCCTACTGCTGAGGTACCTGTCACAAATCTTCATCGTAATGAAGTGCTTTTTGCCGATCAATTACCCATCAAATACTGTGCGTTTTCGGCTTGTTTCCGTCGTGAAGCTGGATCGTGGGGAAAGGAAACGAGAGGATTTTTGAGACTTCATCAATTCAATAAAGTGGAATTAGTGAAAATAGTAGAACCACAACATTCTTATGATGAATTAGAAATGTTGGTTAAAGATGCTTGCCATATCCTCGAACTTCTGGGAATTCCTTATCGTGTAGTTGAACTTTGTACGGGGGATTTGAGTTTTGCAGCGGCTAAATGCTATGATATTGAGGTTTGGTCGCCCGCTGAAAAAACCTGGTTAGAAGCCAGTAGTTGTAGCAACTTCGAAGCATTTCAGGCCAGACGAATGAATTTACGTTATCGACCAAGCTCTACTTCTAAACCAGAATTCCCACATACTTTAAATGGTTCGGGATTGGCTACATCTCGACTAATGGTTTCGCTTTTGGAGATTAATCAAACTGACGAAGGCTCGGTTATTGTTCCAGAACCATTAAGACGATACACAGGTTTTGGTGTTATTAAAAGAAAAGTATACTAATTCTATATGTTAAGAACTATAATTTTCACTGTAGTAATTACTATTATTACAATATTAGGAGTCTTGATAACAATACCAGTAGGTATAGTAAATCCATATTCAAGAATAAATACGGCTGTTATTCGACTCTGGAGTCGAATCCTGGTATGGGTTGCCGGTATACGCTTAAAAGTTGAAGGTTTAGAGAATATCCAAAAGGGACAATCATATATCGTTATCGGGAATCATCAAAGTCATATGGATATTCCTGTGACTGTGACGGCTCTTCCATTGCCAATACGAATAATGTCTAAAAAGGAATTATTTAAAATTCCAGTGTTTGGATGGGGGATGCGTTCGGTGGGTATTTTGGAAATCGATCGTTCAAATCGAAAGAGAGCCATTGAGACATTGAGCCAAGCAGAAGGGATAATTTTAAAAAACCGCCTTTCAATATTAGCCTTTCCAGAAGGTACCCGAAGTAAGGATGGGAAGATTCACGCTTTTAAAAAAGGTCCATTCATTTTAGCAATTAACACACAATTGCCTGTTCTGCCGATTTCCATAAGCGGTACCAGAAAGATTCTTCCGAAGGGTACACTTAAGTTAAAAGGAGGAAAGGTTCTTGTAAAAATTCATTCTCCAATTTCAACAAAAGGACTTACAATAGATGACCGCCATGACTTACTTAAAGTATCAAAAGAAATTATCGAGAGCGGTTTTATTGAGAATTATGGTTAAAGCGATGATATGATTCGTTCTCTATAGACAGAAGTTTAACTTGAACATCTTAAGATTACGGTCAAAAGGAGAAGAAATGAGCCAATTTTTAAATCTTGTTATTGTCAACTGGATAAGGGGGGATTTATTATTCCAGGTTTGGGAGATGTGGGAGATAGGTGCTTTGATACTTGATCAACATAATGTTTAGAGCTCTTGAGTTTTAAACATCAAAAATAATCAGTTCATCCAACCGTTCATTAACCATGGAATTGATTCTCCATGAGTAGAATTTATAGACTGACTAAAATTTAATCCAACCTTCTGATTGTTAGTAGTGCTAAACTTTATTAATGATTGTTTATGTTAATATGTGCGTTTATGCTATTTTGAATCAATGAGATGAAAAAAATCGTAAATATCCTTTCACTGTCAACTTTTGGATTTGAAAATACCACTTTTACTATGTCGAAAAAAGCCAAAAACGTTGATCAATTTCCGCTGTATTTACAGTATAATAACTGTTTTTTCAATTAATTATTGGATTTTTTATTGTATTAAACTAATCTTTTTCAGGAGTAATATCTCCAACTAAATGATCTTTTTCTTGGAATTTTTTAATTTTATTAGAATTAGATAAGAAAAACTTTTTCTATATAAAAGATCAATCAGGAATGGTACAAACTTTATTTCGACCAGAATTTTTAGCAAGATAGAGAGCGCGGTCAGCGGATCGTATAAGCTGGTAAGCTGTTTCTCCATCATAGGGAAATGTGGCTACTCCAAGACTTATAGTGAGCTTTTCATAAGGGAGTTCATTTGCTCTGGGAAATTGTGTTTCTTCTACAATACGTCTTAACTTTTCTGCGACGCGTTCTGCTTCTTCCCGGTCAAGTTCAGGACAGATAATAACAAATTCTTCACCACCATATCTGGCAACAATATCGCTACTACGGGTATTTTCCATCATCAAACGAGCAATTTTCCGTAGGATGAAATCCCCTGCTTGATGACCAAAATTATCGTTATACATTTTAAAGAAATCAATGTCAATCATAATGAGTGAAAATTTGGATTTGTGTCTTTGATTACGGCTGATTTCTCTATTGAGTTGATGCATTAAATAGCGGTAATTAAAAAGATTTGTTAATGGATCTGTTATGGCTTCTTTCTCAGCCCGGATAAATAGAAAGTGTAATTTCTCCATCAACTGAATATTTTGATACATATAACTTGTTGTTCTAAATAATGTTTCTAAAAATTGGTATTCATAGGAAGCAATTAAGCGTTTGGTCTTGTAATTGTCGAGAAAAATGAATCCACCTCGATAAAGCGATTCGCTGGCAAGGTATTCTTTAAGGTGGTTTAGAATCAAATCAATATCTGATTCTTTTTGATCATGTAATCTGGGGAGATATGCCCCTAACATCGGCATAATTAGTTCTTTTATATCTTCCGATCGCGGTTTTATTTTTGGGATTCCCAGATATGCAAAAATGAATTGATTAATATTCAACTTTTTTAAATAATTATGAATTTTTTTGTTCTTAATCTTATTAATATTAGGAACAAAAAGAACCTGCTTTTCTAAAAATAATTTTTTGAAAAATGAGTTATTAAAAGGATAGGCAAATTGATTCCATTCTTTATTCGGAAGACCTTCGGCATAGTAAATTTTCATCACCATATTCACATCATCAACATCGAAAAAGATACATCTATCATATTTAAAATTTTTAAAAATTTCCTGAACTAAAGTTTTTTTAAATTCTTGCGGTGATTTACAAGTTTGTAGCCTTGAGAAAATGGACAGGATTTTCTCAAGATAATTATTATAATCTTTAAGCCGTTTCGTTGTACTGGATAATTTAGTATTGATCTTTTCGAGTTCTTGTACTTTGGATGTTAAATGATTAACCAGAGAAATCTCGTATCGACTATGATAATAGTCTTTTTGCTCTTCCTGAATCCCTTCTCTTTTTCCTTCTAAAAATTTTAGAAGTTGTTCTGGGAAAATTTTCACATCTATTGGTTTTCTCAAGAATCCATCGCAACCCGCAATAAGCGTCATTTCTCGAGCATCTTCATTTGTTAAACCTGTAAGAGCAACGACTACGATATCTCTGAGGTCTTCGGAGTTTTTAATTTTTGTAGTTAACTCTGTACCTGAAATATCTGGAAGATTGATGTCCATTAAAATTAAATCAGGTTTGATCATCGTAGCTTTTTTTAATCCTTCTAAACCGGATGATGCCTCATAAAATTGAAAAGGTTCCCGACTCAGCACCTTTTTTACCAACATACGGGAACTGAGGTCGTCTTCGATATAAAGAATTTTTGTTTTTTTCCATGATTGCATATTTAAAAGATAGTGTTTCTTATTAAGGAAGTGTTCTTTTTTAAGTTAAATTTTTATTTGATTATATTTTCTTGGAATATAGAACACATCTTTTTCAGATGCAAGATGGATTTTCTGTGAGTTAGATATATTTTTAAAAATAGAAATACTTTCCTAAAAGTGATAATAATATTATTTCATCTGAATCTGGCTTAATCTACTTTTTTTGATATAATAACTTATATACCAACATTCGAATTTTCTTATCTACATAAATTTCTCAGCTTATAATATCGATACTATCTAAGTATTTGAATTTTAGGAAATTAACAGCTTTAGATATTTTCCATCAGTACAGAATATTTACATCAGAGAAAAATGATTCAGATTTTTTTCAATTATTAATTGTTTGTTTTGTTGAAAAATAATTTTTTCAGCAGTTGTAAGTTTTTGGCATGGTTTTAGCCATTTGTGTGCGACTTAATTTTAGGAAGTTTTTTATGGGTAAATTATTTAAACATTCTGTTTTTATTGATTATTGTTTCATTACCTTGGGCTCCGCGATAATGGCTTTAGGCATCGGGGTTTTTTTAGTGGATGCCCGAGTTGTTCCTGGTGGTGTCAGTGGTTTATCAATGGCGATTTATTATTTATCCAACAAATCTCTTCCAGTTGGTTTGATGATGTGGTTATTAAATATCCCTCTTTACCTGTGGGGATTGAAAGAATTAGGGAAACGTTTTGGTGTTCGAACTTTTTATGGATTCACAGTTAATTCGTTTTTTATTGATCTTTTTCGTGGTGATATTCCTGGTTTTAGTTTTATCCATCTCCAGGATAGTGCTACTATAACAGATTTGCTTGAGAATGATTTTCTTTTTTTGATTTTGATTGGTGCCGTACTGCTGGGGGTTGGATTGGGAATTATATTCAAATTCAAGGGGACGACTGCCGGTTCAGATATCGTAGCCGCGATTTTACAAAAACGCCATGGGATTAAACCCGGCCAGGCATTTATGATGACCGATTTTTTTGTTATCTCCTTTGCTGGACTGGTGATACATTTTAAAGGACTGGCCACTACCCGGCCTGCTATGTCTTTAACTCTCTATGCTTTTTTTCTTTTGTTTATCTCGAGTAAGATTGTTGATGTTATTTTGGACGGATTTGATTATGCACGCGCGGCCTACATTATTTCTGATGAATATGAAAAAATTGCCCGGGCAATTATGTACAAACTAAGTCGAGGAGCCACAGCAGTTAAAGCTCATGGACTATATCAACAAGTCGAAAGAGAGGTGATTTTAACTGTGGTTACACGAAAAGAAATCGGTCTTCTGATAGAAATCATCGAAGACATTGATCCAGATGCGTTTGTGATCATTACAGATGTTCACGAAGTGTTGGGTAAGGGATTTCGGAGAAGAATTTAACAAAAACATTTCATTGAATAGTAAAGATGTGGATAAATAAGCCAGAAATGTACAGATTTTTGTGCAAATATTTGATTTTTGTCAATTTCTTAAATTTCGATACATGTTGTTAATTTGGAATAATCAATAAGTTATGAAAATAAAAATTATTGAAACAAAATTGGCATAAAACTTGTAATATTTGATTTAACTCACGGTGAGTCGGAAGGGATTTAGATAATTTAGATTAACTATAAAATGAAAGAGAACACTATGAAAGTAAAAATGAAAATTAAGATGAAAATAAAGAGATCCCAAAATCCAGTGCGTTAAGATAGCTTTCGCCCCGCTTTGCGGGGCGTTTTTTTAATATGGATAAAAAATCGTATCTTTCATCCCACTCAAAATTGATTCCTCTGATTTTACCTATATCGCCTCTAATTTTTTTTTAGGTTCATTATAATAAAGCGTTCCTGAACTTGTTTGTTTGCCAATATAAATATGTTTAATAATGATGATAAAGCAGATTTCTTAATTCTCCCGACAAGTAGGGATTACTCGAAATGATGTTTTTTGGGAAAAACTAAGGATCTGGTGTATCGTTTAGACCGAAGTGAAATCCGTGGGGCGAAAGAAAACAGACGGGAAATAGAGAAATCTTTGACGAATAAAATTCTTCATTTAAAAATTTATATGTATAGTATGAGCTTTTTTATTTATGAGTTCTCTCTAAAAAGAATTTTTAATCACCCTTAAGCCCTGGTGTCGAAATATAAACTAAGAAATTCTTTATTTTAGTTAGAATAACATTTGTAAGTAAATTACCTTCGGAGTGAACTCATTGGTGTTAAAATCTCAGATATACATTTCTGTAATGAGCCAATTATTTAAATTTGTTTAATTAAAGAAGCTAATTCTATTTACGAATAACATTTTCTATGTGATGAGTTGGATGATGAATTATATAGCATTCAGGTATGTTTGATCAGGAAGTTATATTTTAAGATCGGGATGAGTTCTAAAAAATTTGTGTTCAGATGTATGATTAATTTAAGTAATATTAAACTTATTCATATAATTCAATAGATTTTTCTATAAGTATTTCCTTAATGAATTTCTCACATTCGTTATAAATATGTTTCTTTTCCACATCAATGGATATGACATGGTATGATTCATTCAGGATGACCATTTTTTTTATTTTTGATGATATATGATCATAAATATACTGCAAGTTGCTAAAATGAACCGTCCTGTCTTTTTCAGAGTGAATAAGCAGAGCAGGTGCGGTAACTTCAGGTAGATCTTCTCTGGTATGTCGCATTAGACCCAGAACTTGATCGATTGACCGAACAGGGTATTTGGAATATGAGGGTATTTGAAATTTTAAATTTTTGTCTCTAATATCAGGCCCTTTGGATTTATAATTGTATGTTATGAGGTGTCTGGCAATGGGTAATAATTTTAGCCGCCAGTCTTTAAGAAATACAGCTCCAGCTAAAGAAATTACAGTGTCCACGGGGTGATGTGAGCTCAGGTGGAGAGCCAACGTTCCACCCATACTAATGCCACAAACAACGATATGTTTATATTGAGCTTTTAACTTAAAATACTCTTTTCGAACAGATGAATACCAATTTTGCCAGGTAATTTCTTTTAAATCTGAGGGTGAAGTTCCGTGTCCAGGTAAAATAGGAACAGAGACGGTTAATCCTAAATTTTTATGAAGATGGAGCGCTAAATCTTTTCCTTCATAAGGAGAACCTGTGAAGCCATGTATGAAAAGAAAAGCAATCTCATTACCTTCTACAAAAATTGGTTCTGCTCCGGGTAATATAGATTTTTTTTTCATATAGGATCTGTTAAAATTTTTAGCGAAACTTTATTTATTCATTTAAATATTGTTATCTTTAATCCATTAATATTAGGGAGATCTAATTAGATTTATCTTCAAACTAAACGTAATTATAATTAGATAAAATTTTCAGTAAAATTTAGAGTTAATTATGAATATTTAATTTATATCAATATTTGTAAAATTTTAATTTTAATTGTTTTTTTAATTTCAATCTATAATAAATTTTAAAGTTTTATTAAATATATTAAACTTTATCATATGACTTTCTTCAATTTAATAATGAAATTTTCGGGTACAAAATATTTTTAAGAGAAAATGGTTGAAAATTAACATTTTTGTTTTACTTGCTTAAAAGATTTATCTATTCTATCTTTTGAACCTCTGATTTTAAGGTAGGATATGGAAATAACTAAACTAAATAGCTGGATTGAAATCTCTGAATCAGCCTATTTTAACAATTTAAAGTTTTTTCGCAGTCTGGTTCCCGAAAGTACTGAATTATCAGTGGTAATTAAAGCCAATGCCTATGGGCATGGCATGCTGGAAATTGCTAGATTGGCAGATAGATTTGGCGTTGATTCTTTTTGTGTACATTCGCTAGATGAAGCCCTGGAATTACGTGAATCCGGAATTCAAAAGAATGTTCTGATCATGGGACATGTCCCGCTCTCACGTCTGGCTGAGGTTATTCAGGCAAACTTCCGGTTGGTGGTTTTTAATTTAGAAAGTTTAAAAGAAATTCAGCGATTAACATGGGATTTGAAAAAGCCGTTGCGAATTCATCTAAAATTGGAAACAGGAACATACCGCCAGGGTATTGAAGAATCTGATTTATCAAATTTTTTAAATATTATTCAGGATTCCCCATTTCTACGTTTAGAGGCTGTTTACACACATTTTGCCAATATCGAAGATACAACCAATCATGATTATGCCTATCTACAGTTAAAAAAATTTAAACGAATGGCCAATTCTATAAAGCAAAGAGGTTTTACCAAGATCAAAATGCATGCAGCCTGTTCGGCAGCAATTCTTCTTTTCCCTGAGACTTATTTTGATATGGTGCGTTTAGGAATCAGCCAGTATGGTTTGTGGCCTTCTAGAGAGACTTTTGTATCGTACAAAATCAAGCATGCCCAGAATGGAAAAGATGTTTTAAAACCCGTAATGACCTGGAAAACCCGAGTGGGTCAGATCAAAAGTGTACCAACCAATCAATGCATAGGATATGGCTGCACATATCAAACAACCAGAAATACTAAAATTGCGGTCCTACCCATTGGATATGCCGATGGTTATGACCGGAAACTCAGTAACCAGGGCTATGTTTTAATTAGAGGACGACGCGCTCCCATTCGGGGGAGGGTATGTATGAACATATTTATGGTGGATATTACTGATATTCCTGGTGTAAAACTGGAGGATGAGGTTGTCTTAATGGGCCGTCAGGGAAATGAGATGATTACTGCTAACTATTTAGCAGGTTTAGCAGGTACCATAAATTACGAATGGGTTTCACGCATCAATCCAAAACTCCCGCGCATCATCGTAAAATGACCAGATAAATCCAGTTAAAAGCTTTCGAAAAATCCCTTTATTTTATATGAATCCTTCCCTGATGAAAAAATTGACCTCGTTACAAATCCGCTGAACCTTGTTACGTTTAGAATAATCGTAGAAGTGAACCAGGTTAAAGGTTATAAAATATTTAGCCAAGTGGTGGAAAAATGGTTATTTTTCACCGTAAATTTTTCTCTATTTTGAATACTAAGTAAGTTCTGACATAGGGGAACGATGAATATTTGCATTGTGGAAGCTAGCTACTGGACCTAAACACAATAGAACTAAACCATTCGCTTTGCCATTCTTTTCTCTCCAAAGTAATTTCAAGGCCAGGGAATAAAATTCCTTTTTCCCAAATAGCCCGACTTTCATCGGCCTGAGTACAAGGCTTTATTGTTAGATTGCATTTTTTTAATGTAGCTTCGATACCCTTTACCGGCCGGAAAAAATCTACTTTTACTTGAAAAATATGATTATCTTTTTCACGAATGTACAGAGCAATACCGTGGTCAATTTGTTCGGTGGTTTGAGTGACAACTTCCAGGACAATTTCTTCGTGGCTTCCGAGGCCCACTTTTTTAAAAAATAATTGATATTCTCCTGTCGATTTTGTCTTTAACTCGCCAGGATTACCTAATAAATCCTGAACATATTCGACGGGATAAAACTGTCCGGTGGTTGTATCGAAGTAAGTGGCTGGACTGTAAAGGTTGATATAGTCCAATCCTATCGAAGGAGCCCAGATGTAGGCAGAATCGTATTTCTCATTATGAAATTTTACCCAGTTGGCAAAACGTTTGTCTATATAGATTTTTTGATTTTTGCGGATTTTTCCCAAAATCCTGCCATTGGGAGTCTGACGCACATTCTCCATTCGGACAGTAACGAAGGCAGAATCTGGAGTTGCCTTGATTTCAGGGATTTTAATTACAGTTTTCTTGACCATTTTGGTTTGGCAACCAAGAAAAGCGATGAGCAAGATAAATAATTTGAAAAATGATTTGTATTTTATCATTGTTGTTTTCCTTTAAAATAAACATTAAATATAAACTAAGATTGATAAATTTCAATATAATTTTGAAATCTTTTCTTAATCTATTCAACATATTTCCTAATTAATGTTGCAAAGCAATTTTTAAATATGTGTAAAGCATATTAGGGGAGTATTGAGACATACATTTTTATTTTTTTAGGAACTTTTATGAGAGATTTGTGTTGAAACTCATAAGTTTTTGTATTTATTGAGATTTATTCAATATGATGTTTTTATTAAAAAAATGAAATTCATTAAGGAGGATGGTTATGTCTGCGAGAAATATATTTCGTGTCATACCGAGAAATGGTCGCTGGAATGTGGTAAAAGACGACCGACTGTTGAGTACTCACGAAGTTAAAGAGTTGGCCATTAAAAGAGCTCACGAACTGGCGGGCAATAAACTATCCAGTCAGGTTTTAGTTTATAGGATGGATGGATCTGTTCATAAACCATTTATGAATTGAGCGAGTTCCCTTCCTATGTCTTAAATTCTCCTTTTTTTCCTTTTTTCCATTTTTGTTGAAATAGTTATATACTTTCCTTCTAAATATCATTTGATTTTTAGTTTTTCAAACACAAATACAAAGCGTCTCAGTTATGGATTGAATCTTTTTTCAATATATGCTTTTCTC
>CAYLYM010000050.1:0-7428 GCA_964387645.1 uncultured Calditrichaceae bacterium
TTTAAAAATAGGCCATTTAAAAATATTTAAACCGATTGTCCGAAATAGAAATTGTTTAAATTTACAGTTGGAACTGACTTTTTAAATTTTTTAAGGGATACCCAGGTAAAAATGCAAAACAAATCCTTGACAAATATTTGATCCTTCTTTAAACTTGTTGTTGATATTTAAAGAACTAATTATCTGCAATAAAAATCGATTCAAATTATACTTAAAACTTTACCCTATTTGAAGGAGGAATGATAGATGACACGGCATCCCTTGTTTTTTTACATCTTTTCAATTCTAAAAACTAATTTTATTGGCATTTTCTTTGTTTTGATTGTTTTTGGCCATTTTAGTCTAACTTTCTCAAAAATAAGAGTTGTCAATTTAAGAGTGGAATACAAAAATAATCCAGTAGGTATTGATACCAAACATCCACGACTGAGTTGGGAAATTTTATCTACTGAAAGAGATGTTATCCAATCAGCTTACCAGATTCGAGCAGCGGAGAGCGAAAAATCTCTCAAATCCGGGAAAAATCTGCTGTGGGACACCGGAAAAGTTTCCTCCGATCAATCCATTCATATTCCTTATCAAGGTCCAGCATTGCAATCCGGGCAACGTATCTACTGGCAGGTTCGCGTTTGGGATAGTAAAAATAAAGCTTCTAAATGGAGCGATGTCGCCTACTGGGAAATGGGACTATTAAATCCGGCGGATTGGAAAGCTACCTGGATTGAACCGGAGTTGGAAGAGGATGTGAGCCAATCTAATCCCTGTCCCATGCTGCGTAAGGAATTTTCACTCAAAAGTAAAGTGAAATCAGCTCGGGTCTATGTTACCAGCCTGGGACTTTACGAAATGCATTTGAACGGCCAACGCGTGGGTGACCAGGTTTTTACTCCTGGTTGGACTAGTTATGATAAACGATTGCAGTATCAAACTTATGATGTTACACCTTTTCTGAAAAAAGGTAAAAATGCCGTTGGTGTAATTCTGGGAGATGGTTGGTATCGCGGCAATCTGGGATTCCGGGGCCAACGGAATACGTATGGAAAAAAACTGGCCTTGTTATTACAAATCAACATCGAATACCAGGACGGCCGCCAAGAGATCATTTGTTCCGATACGACATGGAAAGCTTCTACCGGACCGATTCTCATGTCCGATATTTATAACGGCGAGATTTATGATGCCCGTCTGGAAAAGGATGGATGGACACTGCCCGGATTTAACGATTCAGATTGGGTGGGAGTGAAAGCAATCCATCATTCCAAAGAAATCCTTATTGCACCAGAAGGTCCGCCAGTCCGTAAAATACAAGAGATCCAGCCAATTAAAATCATTAAAACACCTAAAGGTGAAACAGTCATCGACATGGGCCAGAATATGGTTGGTTGGGTGCGACTTAAAGTGAGTGGACCTGCAGGTACTATAGTAACGCTTCGCCATGCTGAAGTTTTGGATAAAGAAGGAAATTTTTATACTGAAAATCTTCGAGGAGCCAAACAAACCGACCAATACATTCTTAAAGGTGAAGGTGAAGAGATATTCGAACCCCATTTTACTTTCCACGGTTTTCGTTACGTCGCAGTAGAAGGCTTTCCTGGAAAGCTAACATTAGATAACCTAACCGGTATAGTGATCCACTCCGACATGACACCGGCGGGAAATTTCGAATGTTCCAATCCATTAGTGAATCAACTGCAACACAATATCCAATGGGGACAAAAGGGAAATTTTTTAGATGTACCCACCGATTGCCCACAAAGGGACGAGCGACTGGGATGGACGGGTGACGCTCAGGTTTTTGCCCGCACTGCATGCTTCAATATGGACGCGGCAGCCTTCTACACCAAATGGATGAAGGATTTTATTGCCGATCAACAACCAGACGGCGCTATTCCACATGTTATTCCCAACGTTCTTTCCTACCGCAAACCTACTGGAAGTTCGGCTTCGGCTGGTTGGGCTGATGCCGCTTTGATTGTTCCATGGACGGTTTATTTGAATTATGCTGACAAACGCATCCTTGAAACCCAATACGAATGTATGAAAAAGTGGGTAGAATATATTCGCAAGAAAGCTGGCGATACTTATCTCTGGAATACTGGCCACCACTTTGGCGATTGGCTGGCCTTTAACACCACCCGATCCGATTATCCTGGTGCTACTACTGACAAAGACCTCATTGCCACAGCCTATTTTGCTCGTTCCACCCAATTATTGCTGAAGACTGCCAAAATTTTAGGTAAAGAAGAAGATGTGCGTGAATACACCGATTTATTAGAGAAAATCAAGAAAGCTTTCTTGAATGAATTTGTAACACCAAACGCCCGGCTTTCTTCCAACACTCAGACGGCTTATTCCCTTGCCCTGGCGTTCGACTTGTTACCGGAGTCCATGCGTCAACGTGCAGCTGAAAGACTGGCTAACGATGTAAAAAAATTCAAACACATCACCACCGGTTTCCTGGGAACACCGTTGATTTGCCACGTGCTGACCCGTTACGGTTACAACGATCTGGCTTATATGCTGCTTCTCCGAGAAGATTATCCATCGTGGCTCTATCCGGTAAAACGCGGAGCCACAACTATTTGGGAACGTTGGGACGGCATAAAACCGGATGGCAGCTTCCAGAATCCCGGGATGAATTCATTTAATCATTATGCCTATGGCGCTATTGGTGAGTGGTTATATCGAGTTATAGCTGGTATCGAAATTGATGAAAATCAGCCAGGTTATAAACATATCATTATTCAGCCACAACCGGGAGGCAATTTTACCTATGCCAGAGCCTATACCCATTCCATGTACGGCAAAATCAATTCAGGCTGGCGTATTGAAAATAGCACTTTCACCCTGGAGGTAGAAATACCCGCAAATACCACTGCCACAGTGCAACTTCCCAATGCCAAATTGGAGGAAGTAAAAGAAAGCAATAAGCCATTGAAAAAAGCTAAAGGTGTGAAAAGCTATTCTCAAATGGGGTCTCAGGTAGTGATAGAAATTGGTTCTGGTAAATACATTTTTGCCTATCCCTGGGAAATAAAATAGTATTTCATGAGTTATGCTCAAATTCTCTAAAACATAAATAATACTGATTTCTTTAAACAGGAGGCCGTTAGGATGAATAATTTTAGCTGGTCGAGGCGGAAGTTTATAAAAGCGACAACTGCAGGCCTGGCAGGAATGAGTATCGGGAGCTTTGCGTTCGATGCACTGGCTCAGATAAAGGGAGAGCGGCCACCACAACCACCACCTGAAATTGAAGTGTTAAATCCACGAAATCGAGTCCCGGTAAGTTTAATTATTGACGATTCTACCTGTCTGGTAAATTTAGCTTACTTTGGCATACCTCAATTTGCGGAAGTTTTTCCGGAAAAATATCAGCAGGATTGGCGGAAGTTACCCAGAGAAATACCTGATAGTTTTGTCCGCAAATTTGGCGAGTGGTGTCACGAAAATGGTGTTAAAGGTAAATACAGCATCGTTCCTTATCCGGCTTGTGTAGGATGGTTAGACCGATTTCTTCCTGGCTGGACACGTAAAGAATTAGAAGACAGTTTGGAACTCGTGCGCACTTTGATGCTGCCCGATTGGGATATTCATCCAGAGATGGTGAGCCATACAGTCGTTATCGACACCAAAACTGGACGGCCTTATCCGGAACGATCTGAGAAATTCATGGAAAATTGGGGATGGAGTGTGGGAAAATCAGTGGACGAACTGGCCGATTACATGAGTTATGCCTTAAGGATTCTTAAAAATGTTGGCCTGCCCTGCGAAGGGATCACCACACCAGGAGGATTTGGCAGCAAAGCTTTACCAGAATTAGCCCAAGCGACTTTAGAATCATGCCGGGATGTATTTCAGGCAGAGATTCCCCATTATTTTCGACATCTTTTTACTGATGAGCGCAGCGTAGCCCCTCGTGTAGAATATGCTTCCGGTCTAAATGGTCCCGATCCCAAATGTGTTGTCTCCATCATCGGCTGCACCGGCGACTGGTTCGGCGGCTGGGATGGATTGCAGCCTGGCTCAGTCGATCGATTTATTACAGCCGATCTCCAGGGTGGCCGTTTGCCTGAAGTGATCCAGCGCGGTGAACCCGCCATTATGGTATGCCACTGGCCAGGGTTATATTTTAATGGAGATGAAATTGGATTTAATATTTTCAAAGAAGTCGTTAGACGTCTACACAACCGCTACGATAATTTAATCTGGATGAAATTGAGTGAAATCGCCCGCTACTGGGCTGCTCGGGAATTGACACATATTGTTGTAAATAATGATAAAGTTGAATTTAAAGCGCCTTTCGCCTCACCAGATTTCACAGTTAAAATACGATTAAATTCTTCCACCTTTCCGGTTTTTCTACACAAGGGGAAAAAGCTCCCTCTACAAAGCGTGTCAAAAACTCTCCAGCTCAAAAGCGGTACATTTGTCCGGAATGGACAAAATCTCATCGCCTGTTTTAATTTACCTAAAGGAGAATCACAACTTATACTTGAACGAATCTGAATCAACATCATTGCATTTTTTTAAATAATCAGTTAAACAAAATATAAATACAACCTTAGAAATGGTAATCATCAAAGCGGTTTAAATTTATGTAGTCATATAAAGCAATTCGTCGAATTGCGATAACCTTTTTCTAATGCCTTATGAATAACCAAAAGATAGAATTGTTTCATATTGTTGTTGCAGTTCAGTTGATAAAAAACTTTGGGAATGTCAGAACATCCTGTTTTTATCTCACGATGGTAGACCTTTTTTCAGATTTCCCTAAATGAGAACAAAATACTGAAAGAGGTAAACTCAGTTTATTTTATACGGAGGTGTATATGAAATTCTTTAAATTATCTCACATTTTAATATTGATTTCTGTATTTTTAAATTCTGCATCGATCGTTTTTGGCGGAGATCAATTACCAACCAATTTTCAAATCATTCCCCAACCTAAAAAAGTCGAATTACTGAAAGGACCGGGTTTGAAATTTGGTGATTTAAAAACCATCCTTATTGAGAAACCACTCTGTCGGCCGGTACTTCCTCCCTTCCTCGATGTCCTTCCAGAAACCGATGATGAAGGAGCTGGAGTATTGACTTTGAAGCTTCAGCAATCCGAAACAGTTCCCGACTCCCCCGAAGGCTATGTTTTGACGATTCAAAATGGTCAGGTAGAAATTATTGCAAAGAGTGAAGCTGGTATTTTTTATGGTTGTCAAACTCTGCAACAGCTATTAGAAGATTCTAGAGACACAGGGGATCCCATCCCGGCCTGCCGAATCACAGATTATCCTTCCCTCTCCTACCGCGCTGTTCATTTTGATGTGAAACATCACCTGGATAATATGCATTATTACTACCAGAGCATCGACCGTCTGGCGCGCTATAAGATCAATGCTATCATTTTCGAATTTGAAGATAAACTTCGCTACCGACGACAGCCAATAATTGGTGCACCACATGCCATAAGTATCGAAGAGATGGCCGCATTAACTAAATATGCCAGGGAAAGACATATTGAAATTACGCCATTAGTACAGGGTTTAGGACATGCGACTTTTATTCTAAAGCATCCCGAATATGCTCATTTGCGGGAATTGGAGTATAATCGCTGGGCTTTCTGTCCAATGGATGAAGGGACTTACCAGGTGCTTTTCGACATGTATTTAGATGCTATGGAAGCCACCCCGGGTTCTCGTTATCTACACATCGGTGGCGATGAGGTCGGTAATATCGGCCTGTGTCCCAGATGCAAAGATTTTGCTGAAAAAGAGGGAGTATTCGCCCTTAATCTTTACTGGTTGAATAAAGTTTGCCAATTTGTTTCGGATCATGGTCGAATACCGATTTTCTGGGATGACCAGCCCTTTAAGTACGCCGGTTTATGGCAGTCGGTGCAAAGGGGAAAGAATCAATCAGAAGATGAAGCGGCTGCCGAATGGAAAAAAGGTTTACCTATACTGAACAAGATGTTAGATCGCTTCCCCAAAAATGCCGTTTACATGCGCTGGAACTATGGCCCAACGCGGTATCCTGGTAGCATTCGAGCATTACAGTGGTATAAAAACAGCGGACTGAAAGTAATGATTGCCTCCGCTGCGCAGACGACTGACGAATTGTTACCGGGATATGAACGTGTCCGCTATATTAAGGAATTTAGCGAGTTAGCGGCGGATTACGGCATTGAAGGATCATTATGTACCGCCTGGGATGATTCTTCGCCATTGATGGAAACCTACTGGCGCGGTTTCATCGCCGCCGCTGAATATTGCTGGTCACCGGGATTAAGAGATTTACCAGCCTTTGAAAGAGCTTACTTTCAACGGGAATTTGGTCCGGAATGTACCACTTACCCTGAACTTTATCGTGATTTATCAGAAGCTGCTCGTTTCTGGGCCAGGGCTTTCTTCCCTTCTGGCACACGCCGAAGTCGCCAGAATGCGCTTCTGGAATTACCTGGTATTGCTCATTGGGAAAAACCCTCAACACAAAAAGAAAAAACGAGGATTGACTATGCCCAAAAACTTATCGGGTTGCCTGACAAAGACCATCCGGGCCAATGGAGTAAAAAATACCAAGATCGATTAAAAGAAGCTAAAAAAGAAATAAAACGATATCAAAATTCTTCCAAAATTTTATCAGAATTGCTTAAAAAATCCCGACGCAATAGATATCATTTACAGGTACTGCAGGTGATTAACAATTTTCAGGTTACTGCCCCTCGCCTACTTTTAGCATTAAAAGAATGTGATACAGCCAATAAGGGCAAACAAAAGGAAGGTCTACAATTGGTAAAAGAAGCATTAGAGGAATTTAAGACTTCCTGGGAAGATTTGGAAAAAACCTATGCAAAAATCCGGTTTCTCTCCTATCCACCAAATTATGTAAAAGATCGTTATTTTCACTTTGCCAGTCAAAGAGAAGATCTGTCGTTCATGATTCAGGCCGAAGAATTATATCATGAATTGATTCGACAATGGTTAGAAGAAATGAAGAAATGAAAACACATTTTTTAAACCAATAATATTAGAATCTTAAAATGTTATTTTTTGAAAGCTTTGAAAAATTATAAAATGACCAATAAATATTTATAGTTATTTTATATTTCAAAGTCATTTTACGAAAAATTTGTGTACCATAAGGAGAGAAGAGCTATGAAAAGATTACTTGGTCTTTTATTAGTGACCTTGACTTTTTTACCCCTATTTGCCGAAATTACCAATAAACAACATAAGATTTCCATTCCTCTTCCAGAGCATCCCCGTCCAGATTTTTACCGTTCCAAGTGGTTAAACCTGAATGGTCCCTGGAAATTTAAATTTGACCCTGATCAACGAGGAATAGATGAACAATGGTTCACCGGAAAGGTAAATTTTGAACAGGAAATTATTGTCCCATTTCCCTGGGGATCGAAACTTTCCGGCGTAGAGG
>CAYLYM010000050.1:7438-25861 GCA_964387645.1 uncultured Calditrichaceae bacterium
AAGCAGACATAGGCTGGTATACTCGGACAATTGAAATTCCACGAAACTGGAAAAATAAGCGAGTTTTTCTGATAATTGGGGCATGCGACTGGCGCACTTACACCTGGATAGATGGAAACTTACTGGGAATTCACCAGGGTGGTTACACTCCATTCGAGTTAGATCTTACGCCCTATGTGAAACCTGGTAGCCAGCATCGCATTGTCTTACGGGTTGACGATACACCCCATAATTTCAAACTGGAAGGCAAGCAGGGATATGGACGGGCTGCGGGCATCTGGCAAACAGTCTACCTGGAAGCTCGACCGCAGGTAGCCATTCAATTCGTTCACTTCACGCCGGATATTGACCAGGAAAAAGTAACTGTTCACGTCAAGTTGGATCAAGCTGCACCAGAAGAATTGGATTTTTTGCTAAAATTCAAAAAAGAGGATCGCCAGCCGGAGACCGTTTACCAAAAAATAAGCAAAGGTAAACAGGAAATCACCTTCGATATTCCGTTAAAAAATCCCAGACTCTGGTCACTAGAAGATCCTTACCTTTACCAGCTTAAAGCCATTTTAACAGGTAAAGATGTGGATCCTGATACCGTCTCAACTTATTTCGGTATGCGAAAAATCAGCGTAGTCAATTTACCAGGAACCGACATTCCCTATATAGCACTGAATAATAAACCCATTTACCTTAAAATGTGCCTTGATCAATCTTACCATCCAGAAGGCTTTTACACATTCCCCAGCGATTCGTTCATGCGGGATGAAATCTTGCGAACCCGGCGATTGGGATTAAACGGGCAGCGTATACACATTAAAGTCGAAATCCCCCGCAAGCTTTACTGGGCAGATCGGTTGGGCATTCTAATCATGGCAGATGTTCCCAACTGGTGGGGACCTCCTACTCCTGAAGCAAAAAAGGAATGGGAGTATGCGCTCCGGAATATGATAGAAAGAGATTTCAACCATCCGGCTATCTTTTGTTGGGTTAATTTTAATGAAACATGGGGATTACGTACCAATAGAAAATACTTACCAGAAACCCAGAAGTGGGTTGAATCGATGTTCAAATTAACCAAAAAGTTAGACCCAACCAGATTAGTTGAAGACAATTCTCCCAACAAAGAAGATCATGTCATCACGGACTTGAACAGTTGGCATGCCTATTTACCGGGTTACGCCTGGCGGGAAAAACTGGATCAGGTTTCTGACAGTACTTTTCCAGGATCTCCCTGGAACTTTGTCAAGGGTAAACATCAGGATCGACAACCGATGATGAATAGTGAATGCGGAAATGTATGGGGATATAAAGGCAGTACCGGGGATGTGGATTGGAGCTGGGATTACCATATTATGATGAATGAATTCCGACGACATCCCAGAGTTTGTGGCTGGTTATATACTGAGCATCACGATGTAATTAACGAATGGAACGGTTATTACAGATATAACCGAAGCCAAAAATTCACCGGACTTTCAGACATATTCCCGGGCATGAAATTAAATGATCTGCATGGACCATTCTACATCGCTTCAGAACGTGAATTGTGCCGACAGGTGAAGCCTGGCGAAACAATAAATGTTCCACTTTTTGCATCATTCCTCACTGATCAACAATTATCGGACTCCCTAATTTTAAGAACCGTATTATTCGGTTGGAACAATTTGGGACAAAAGAAAATCTACTCGACACAAATCTTTCATATCCCATATTCGCCCTGGATGACCAAAAAGCTTAAACCAATTTCTATTAAAATGCCTGATGAAACCGCGTTAACAGTGCTTGGTTTCTCTCTTGAAGATCCAACTGGCACGGTTTTACATCGCAATTTTACCACTTACCTGGTTGCTGATGGTTCTGCACCTCGCACCGAAAAACTTTTGCTGAATAATCACAAAGCTCTGGTCATTAGATTTTCACCAGTATCCTTCAAACGTGCAGAGTGGTCCCAGAAACAATGGAATATCCTGAATGGTTTAAAGGTGAATGGGACAGGTTATGGTTATTTTGAATATGAGATTCCCTGGCCGTCAAACCTGAAAGTTGAAGAATTAGCCGAAGTTACTTTTATCTTCGAAGCATCGGCGAAAAGGCTGAATGGAAAAGACAGACCACATGCAGGAAAACCAGAAGGAAATTACATGCGAGGTAAAGGTACTCATGATCCAAGCCTTAATCCGAACAGTTACCCAATGACGGATGAAGAAAAGTTTCCAACATCTGTTTGCGTGAGGATCAACGGTGAGCCAGCCGGCGTGTTCGATCTTTCTGACGATCCCGCCGATCATCGAGGAATTTTATCCTGGTTCAGCCAGTTACGAGACGGACGTCTACGGGAAGCCGGGTCTTACGGCGATCTTATTCGAGTGAATTTACCATATTCAGCTCTGGTAAAAGCGGCGCAGAAAGGAACCATCAGAATTCGCCTGGAGGTGGATGACAGTTTACCGGGAGGTCTGGCGATATATGGTGAACGATTCGGTAGATATCCTGTTGATCCGACACTGATTTTTGTCAAAAAATAAATTTAGCAAAATGTTTTAAGAATGGAAATTCTTCCTCAACGTTTTTTCTATCTGGATGACTAAGATGAGAATTTGTTCTCTTATGTAATCTCAACCCGATATCAAAGTAAAAAGGAGGGTAATCCATCTACTGTTCCCTTTTCGTTTTTATTGGATTTTATTTTTGAGTAAGCTATAAAAAGTCAGGTTATACAAAAGATCATCTTGAACCAAATATAGAAACCAAATTTTTAGAAAGGTAGAGACCCTTCGATTACAATCAGGGTGCTCCTTCAGTTATGCCAGGAGTGACACTTCGAATATGCTCGGGCGGCCCCAAAATCTGATTTAAAGTGAACTCATTAATTATTTTTAATCCGTTCTTTTCCTTTTTCACTCAGGGCAAATTTTCTTTTCATGGTCTTGATATAATCTACATTTCGAAATCTCAGAGCAGACCAGTCCTCATCGATTGAAATCTGGGTAACGGGTTCAAAATTCATCGTGCCTAATATATCCCAACCTTTGTCCCGGGAAATATCGCATTTATATTTTTTAGAAGATTTCTTTGGATAAGATATCCACAAATGGCCATCACCGTCCAAACTATCCACAGCCAGTTTGGCATACTTCTCCACCTCTTTTTGAGTTTTAACAAAAAGATGAATAAACCTATATTTTTGTTGTGGTTTTGTATGGATTTCTACAGGAATATTCTGAATCACCGGCTGATATTCCTCAGGGGCATTCATTATCAGTATGGGATTTTGATCCTAGAACTTAAGTTTCTTAAGAACAGGATGTTCTGCCATATCCTCCTTCTTTAGAGAATTCTTAATAAAACAGATGATTCGTCTTTACAAATGCTCCTGGCAAACAGGCTGAATTATTCATCCACCCAGTTCAAAATTACTTTACCCGAGTTACCCGAACGCATGATCTCGAAAGCTTCTTCGAATTCTGTATAATGAAATTTATGAGTAATTACTGAACTGATATCCAGCCCGGTTTGCAACATGGATTGCATTAAGTACCAGGTTTCGAACATTTCTCTGCCATAGATACCTTTAATGGTAAGCATATTGAAAATAACAGTATTCCAATCAATAGTCAGATTACCCGATGGAATTCCTAACAGGGCGATTTTTCCGCCATGACACATATTGACAATCATCTCTTTAAAGGCTTCACCACTACCAGACATTTCCAGACCCACATCAAAGCCTTCTTTCATTCCTAATTCTTTCTGAACCTGAGCGATGGTTTTTTCCTTAACATTGAGCGCCACGGTTGCCCCCATTTTTTTAGCCAATTCCAGTCGATAAGGATTTATATCAGTGGTGACAATATACCTGGCTCCGGCATGTTTTACGATAGCCGTTGCCATTAAACCAATGGGTCCAGCACCGGTGATGAGAACATCCTCTCCTAAAACTTTGAAAGCTAAAGCCGTATGAGTGGCATTACCAAATGGATCAAAAATACTTAAAATGTCCATAGGGATATTAGGATCACAATGCCATACATTTGCTACAGGTATACAGATGTATTCAGCAAAAGCGCCAGGTCTGTTCACCCCCACACCTTTTGTTGCGTTGCATAAATGCCTTCGTCCCGCCAGGCAATTACGGCATCTGCCACAAACAATATGACCTTCTCCAGAAACCACCTCTCCGATCTTAATATCATGAACGTTACTGCCAAAATCCACCACTGTTCCCACAAATTCATGACCGATCACCATCGGTACAGGAATTGTATTCTGAGCCCAGGCATCCCAATTCCAAATGTGCACATCCGTTCCACAAATGGAAGTTTTATGTACTTTGATTAGTACATCATTAATACCTACTTCTGGCACAGGAACTTCGTCTAACCAGAGACCAGGTTTTGGATATTTTTTGACCAGTGCTTTCATCATTTTTTGCATCAGAACTATCCTTCCCTATTTATAATGAAAAATTTGTTCATGTTTCTTTGCTCAATCTACTTTAAAGTAAATAACCCCATTTTAATATTCAATATTTTTGATAAATTCATAAGTTTATTTCAGTTTTATACTGTAAAAGCTCAATAAATAAAAATCAATTGAAAATCAAAGAAACGGTCTCTATAATCAATACTTGCGATCCCTTAGAAACACAGAAATAAACTTATTTAATTTACCTTTTATTTTAAAATTCACGGATGGAGTTTCTTAAACTTAGAGCACTTTTATAAAACCAATTGTATAAATATTTCTTTTTCACAATCTTAATATAGAATAAAAGTAGAAATTGTATGTGAAAATAACAAAGTTATTCAAAAATGATTTAGACAGTTTTTCGAGTATGTAAAAAATTCCTTAATGCCAGCTAAAACTTTTTCTAAGTAAGATTAATGTAAAAAAAATTAACACAATAGAGTATATGAATCGGGTGATAACAAGCAAATTTTCTGAAGATAGGCCCTTCAAAATTAAAAAAAGAGTTTAAAATTTAAACACTAAGAAAGTTTAAGATTTAATTTTAACTTAATTTAGGTATATTAAACAATCGATTACAATAAAGCGCTTCGAAATTATCGGAATTTTTGGCATATAATATGCAATTTTTTTAGATAAAAAATAAAGAGAGTGCCAATGATTTTCAGAAGTATGATAAGATATTTTATTTTAATTTTTGTCGTATTTTATTTTTTATCATCCGGAATACTAAAAGCTAATGAATCCTCCGGATTGTATTTTCTAAAACTAAATAAAGGAAGCCGTGCATTAGGTATGGGCAATGCTTATACAGCTCTATCTTCCGACTTAAATGGGATATACTTCAATCCATCTGGAATAGGATTTCTTAATTATTCTTCAATTATGTTTTTCCATTCGAATTGGATCGAAGATATATCCATTGAGAATTTTGCATTCTCTTTCCCATATAATAAATTTAATTTTTCAGGCGGGATCAATTATCTCCATATGCCAATGATAGACAAATATGAGATTGATCCTTTGACTGGATCACCCATTGAATCAGGTCAATTCTCAGCTAATAATTTTGTATTCCAGATGGGATTGGCATACAGATTTAATTGGAATTTAGCTTTAGGATTTCAACTTAAATTCTTTCAAGATAACATTGACAATTACTCAGCTAGTGGCTTTGCTTTCGATGTTGGTCTTCTATACAAACTACCTATCGATTATTTTAGATTAGGCTTTGCAATACAAAATATTGGTCAGCCTGTTAGATATGATAAGCGCGATGAAAAATTACCCCAAACTTTTAGAGCAGGAATTGCTTATCAATTGCCATATCATACGATTACATTTTCCCTGGATGCTGTTAAAACTAGATACACCAAAACAAAATTATATTTCGGGGCAGAATTTGAATTTCTTAATAGCTTCTTTCTTAGAAGTGGTGTTAACTGGGATAACCCTGTAGAATCAAATTATTATCTGGGATTAGGTTTTAAGATACTGGACAACTATGAAATAAATTATGCTTTTCTGCCGATGGGAATTTTAGGAAATACACATCATTTTGAGTTTACATTTAAATTTGGAAGATCATTCAGATCCTCGTCGAACAAATTTAAAGAAAACAATCAAAGAAAAGAGGAAATATTAAGAACTTTTAACAAAAACCAAAAAAATATTTTAAATAAAAAATCAAAACAATTAATCCAGCCACCAACCGAAATTAAATATTTAAAAGTTAACGATCAAATCTTCCTAGTGTGGAATGATGTTAAAATACAGGATGTTAAGTATAATGTTTATGTAAAATCCAAAGATAGTAATAAATTGTTTAAAATTACCGACACTCCGATAACCGACAATTATATCAAATTTAAATCTCAGAACAATAAGTTAAACTTAACATTTTTTGTTACCACAGTCTGGAAAGATCTGGAAAGTAATCTATCAAAACCAATTGAAATAAAATAGCATTTTTTTAAACTTTTCCCCTTTTCTTACACTAATTTATTAAATAGAAACCTCGATTATTGAGTTTATATCTTCAGAATAATATGAATGTACTTTAATTGTAATTTCCACTGTGTTCATTATTAGAGGAATAAAAGAAGTAAATAACTCCATATTTTCAAAAGGCTTAGCCAATAATCTTCTAACCAACATCCATTTCATATTTGCTATTATGGCAGGCATCAGCCGGTAGTTTTTCTCAGTGAAAATCCCGATTCATCAGAGACAAGCTAGTCACCTCCCTGTGCCCCATCTGAACACCGGACAGGGGCACACCATGAGAAAAAACAGTCTTAAAAGACTGAGCTTAATCATAGTTTAACTTTTCTATTCACCGTTTTTATACCGAATTCATATCAATTATTATTTATGAGTTAACTCGAAAAAAGAATATTAAATACCTCTCTCGAAATACATCCAGGAACAGTACTAAGGATGATTTTTGTGATGAGCAAAGTAGAGGTTTACCTAATTTAATAAAAATAAAAATATCTAATTGAACTTGATAGTCATAAGACTTAAACTTTTTTAAAGTAAGAACTTTCGTTACAACATAGTTATTAATAAAAACATTAAAAAATTCTCCTTTCAATTCAAATTTTTGTCAAAATAATCTTTAAGAACGATATTATGCTTGAGACTGAAAATAAATCAAATTTATTCATTAACGAATGACAGCAATTTTACCAGATTGTAATTTATTTCCATCTTCATCTTGAAATATGTATATATATAGGCCACTCGGTAACTCCCTATCCTGGTTATCAACGACATCCCATCGCCATCGATTTGACACACTCCCTTGTTCAAATTTTTTCTTAAACAATACTTCTCCGGTAATCGAAAAGATCATTAAAGATCGGACTTTGGGAGAGAGATTATCAAAAACAATATAGTTGTGTCCCTGTGATAATTTAAATGGATTAGGGAATACAATTATTCTTGCTGTTAAATCTTCTCCAGAAGATTGATCTTCTTGTTGTAAAACGCTAATCAATAAAGTAATTGATCTTGATTGTTGATCAGGAGCAATGGCATTGACTGTGATTGTTTCTTCCCCATACCATCCAGATTCTACAGAAAAAGTGGCAAGCCTAGAACTTGGATCGTAATTAACCAGTACATGATTCATACCTGTAAACTCCCATACTAATTCACTGGGCTGGTAGGTAGAAATTGTTACACAAGTATCTAACCACAAGATATATTCATCATTCGAGTAAAAGCTAATATCGGGAAACTTAAGTTCAAAAACTTGTTGCACTTCCTTCACAATTTCCAGTTGGATATTTTTCTGATCCCAAAAACTATCAGAATCAAAAACAACAAGATTAAAACTTGCCGATCCTATATAATTTTGTGGAGAGGGACTTAATAGAATTTGATTATTTGAAATTGAAACAGAAATATGCGATTCATTTTTGACAGAGAACTGTAACTGGTTAATATCGTCATCTAAATCTCGTACTACATCATTTAAAGCAACTGTAGTACTCTGTCCACTTTTGATTTGGGAAAGACTCCAATTAATAATCGGTAGGAAAACACCTACAGTTTCTGAGAAATCAGACACATTCCCATCATTATCAACGGCAACCATTTTGTAACGATAATAATTTCCTGGACGAATATTATCTTTATCTACAGTGTGAGTATTTGGATGTGGAATAGTTTGAATCATCACAAAATCTGTAGTTGAATTTACCGAACGATAAAGTCTATATTCTTTCATATCGGGTTCAGGATTTGGATCCCAAAAGATATTTAGCGAATCTGTCTGGGCTCGAATTAATGAAATATTTAAGATAATAAATAAAAAGCAAAAAATAGGATATATTTTCCCTTCACTATTTCTGGATTGCCTCCCTTCAAAATAAATTTTTTTCCTAACCATTTATTTTCCCCTTTTAAAACTCTTTAACAAAGTTATTTTTTCTATTTAATTATATGATTATGCATTAGTCATGCCAAAAAATCAACTTATCCTTTAATTTCAGCAAATACAAGACTAGAATTTATTTGAAATAATTAGAATTAAAGCACAATTAAATAAAAGAATCTCCTGAATTTTCGAATAATCAACAATTTTTATCATTATTAGAGGGTTATTTACTGGTAAAATAATGATATTTGTTATCAAAATCATATTGGATTTGTATAAATAATTTACAATCTAGCTAAATTAATATTTAAGCCTGAATAATCATTTTTATTAACTGCATCTCTATGTTCCGTAATTCATAATAACCCAATTTATTCATCACATAGTGACCCCTTCTCGGGATAAACCGCAAAGAACATAGAGGACGCAGAGTTGTTTTTATTTCAATTTAAAAAAATATTATGATACACAATAATTTAGAACGATCTTGAATTAATTATAACTAAATATCACCTCAATTAATAGATATTATTCTAACTCTGCATTCTCCGCGAACACTACGGTGAATAATCCAGGATAATTGTTTAAAATTCCTTTAATAACAAAATATTTTTTGATCCCTTGATTAAACTAATTTTTTTTATAAAATATATACAAATTTTAGACGCGAGTAATGTTTAAATGTCAATTTTTGAAAAAAATAAAAATGAGGGTTATTATGAGAAAACACATGCTTTATTTGGAGATCATCATACTTATCCTCCTCTCAGGGTGTTCAGAGAAGAATACTTCTCAGGATAAACAGACCCATCGTCCGAATATTCTAAGCCAGGAAGAATTACAAGAGGGATGGCGATTACTTTTTGATGGAGAAACCACCAGAGGATGGCGTGGAGCAAATATGGACCATTTTCCCGAATATGGATGGACTATTGAGAATGGCTGTTTGATCGTCAATAAAGGTGGAAGAAAAGCCGGGAAGCGCGGGGGCGACATTGTAACTTTAAAAAAATATGCTAACTTTGATTTGCGCTTTGAATTCAAACTTACCCCCAATGCTAACAGCGGTATTAAATACTTCGTGGTTGAATATCCAAATAATGGTAAGGGCACTGCTATTGGATGTGAATATCAAATCATCGATGACAATCATCCAGCAATAAAGAACGATCCAGATAAAAAAAGATATTTAGCAAGTTTGTACGCCTTGTTTGAACCACATAACCGGCCTCTGCGACCGATTGGGGAATGGAACGAAGGTCGCATTGTCGTCAAGGGAAAACATGTGGAACATTGGCTCAATGGCGTAAAAGTGCTTGAATATGAGCGAGGGAGTAAAGAATTTGAGGAAGCCCGATTAAAAAGTAAATTCAAAAAATATCCGGATTTTGGTATCGTCAAAGAAGGCTATATCCTGATCCAGGATCATGGGGATGAAGTCCATTTTCGTAATATCAAGATTAAAGAATTATAATAAGAAATAAATCAGTTAAGCTAAGCAGGCATTCTGTCTGTAAATGAAAAAACTGAACCGTTTAAAATACTGAAAGTCATGCAGAGCAATTCGCTGAATCGCTTTGCCATTACAAAATAAACCCATTCACTTAACAAGCTTTCGCCGGTGATACACCTGAACGTCTTTTAGACTATAAGAGATCATCAAAATAAAAACAGAATACTTAAAATAAAGATTGACTGTTAAATACCACTTTTACATTTTCGAATTGGATATTCGTAATACATGATGCCATTTTCCTCAAAAAATAATTTACAAAGAATTTTTTTATTATGAAGCATTTTGATAATTACAATTTTCTAACACCATTCAGTAAAAAGATCGCACCATTAGAATCGAAAAAGTTGATCAAAAACAAATCTGAAAATGCTTCATTCTCAAAAAGTTTAACAATTAATATTTCCAATCAGAATTGCATGGTAAATTAAAATGGACATAAAAATTGGTGGTAAGATGAAAACACAAAACATCATTTTCCTTTTCATCAACTTTATTTTATGTGCCTCTCTACTCTCATCATTATCAGCTAAAACACCAGAGATGGGTAAATTAAAATTATGGTATACCCGACCGGCGACCAATTGGAACGAGGCACTTCCGGTGGGTAATGGTCGTTTAGGTGCAATGATTTTTGGAAGAGTTGAAAATGAACGGCTTCAATTGAATGAAGAAACAGTTTGGACGGGACAACCAACCAACAGAAAAAATCCCGAAGCCCGTAAATACCTGAATAAAGTAAGACAATTGCTCTTTGCCGGAAAGTATATAGAAGCACAAAAATTAGCCCAGGAAAAAATTATGGGTATTCGGTACGAAACAGGTATGCATACCTATCAAACTCTTGGTGATTTAATATTGGACTTTGGTATATTTCGACATGTTTCAGAATATAAGCGTGAATTGGACCTGGAAACCGCTGTAGCGCGGGTTAGCTTTCTGGCTGACCGCGTCCATTACCAACGCGAAATTTTTTCCAGTTATCCGGATCAAACTCTGGTCGTTTACCTCACTTGTAATAAACCAGGAAAATTGAATTTTTCAGTTTCTTTATCTCGCCCAAGCCCCAATGTACAAATAAAAATCAACAATAATGAAATTCTCATGCATGAGCATGTGGGTAATGGAATCGGAGTGCGGATGGCTGCCCGGCTTAAAGTTTTACCAAAAAGAGGAAAATTAACTCAGGTAAAAAATGGTATCCATATAGAAAATGCAGATACGGTCATACTTTTACTCACCGCTGCCACCGATTATCGAGGTGAAGATCCTTTTGTCATCACGCAGAATCAACTCTCTTCAGTGTCACAAATGGATTATCAGACTTTACTCGCTCGTCATATTACCGATTATCAAAAATTATTTAAACGTGTAGACATCGACCTTGGAATTTCTGATGGTATTTTTTTTCCGACTGATGCTCGCCTGGCAGCTCTTCAGAATGGTTACGAAGACCCTCAGTTGATCAGCCTTTACTATCAATTTGGCCGTTATTTATTGATTAGCAGTTCACGTCCCGGTTGCCTTCCCGCTAATTTGCAGGGCATCTGGGCGGATGGACTTAAACCGCCCTGGAATTCCGATTATCATATCAACATTAATATTCAGATGAACTACTGGCCGGCCGAAATAACCAATCTCTCCGAATGCCATGAACCTTTTCTGAAGTTTATTAATGCGCTTCGAACAAATGCCAGAAAAACTGCACAAGAAGTTTATGGTTGCCGGGGAATTGTGGCCCACCATACCACCGATGTCTGGCATTTTACCGAACCTATCGGTAAAACCCAATATGGGCTATGGCCTATGGGGATGGCCTGGTGTTGTCAGCATCTATGGGAACATTTTCTATTCAATGGCAATCGGGATTATCTCAAAAACTTTGCCTATCCAATTATGAAAGAAGCAGCAGAATTTTGCCTGGATTGGTTGGTGGAGGATCCTAAAACGGGATATCTGGTATCCGGCCCTTCCATTTCTCCGGAAAATCGCTTTCGTACACTTGATGGACAGATTGGAACCGTTGTAATGGGTCCAACGATGGACCACATGATAATCCGGGACTTATTTGAAAATTGTATTGAAGCCAGCCGTAAGCTGAACATGGACAAATCCTTTCGAGAAAAATTACAAAAAACCTTAAAAAGATTGGCCCCAACTCGAATCGGTATGGATGGACGTATTTTAGAATGGAATGAAGAATTTGAGGAACCGGAACCTGGCCATCGCCATATTTCACACCTCTTCGGCTTACATCCAGGAAAACAAATCACCCAACAAAGAAATCCAGATTTATTAAAAGCGGCGCGAAAAACGCTGGAATACCGCCTGGCTCACGGCGGTGGACATACCGGTTGGAGCCGGGCATGGATCATCAATTTTTATGCCCGATTGTTAGATGGAGAAAAAGCTTATGAGAATATTTTAGCCCTACTGCGCCAATCAACATTGCCTAATTTATTCGATAATCACCCGCCTTTCCAAATTGATGGCAATTTCGGTGGTACAGCCGGAATAACAGAAATGCTTTTACAAAGTCATACTGGAACAATCCACTTACTGCCTGCTCTACCTTCCGCATGGAAAACAGGTCATATTCACGGTATTTGTGCCCGTGGTGGTTTCGAAGTAAACATAGATTGGGAAAATAATCGTTTGAAACGAGTTGTCATTCAATCTAAATTGGGTAATCCTTGTAAAATTCAATACAAAGACAAAATCATCTCACTCAGCACTGAAAAAGGAAAAAGCTATGAATTTGATGAGCACCTTCACCTTAAAGATTATTATTAATTTTAAAATAAATCTTTGCTTTTAAATAGATTAATGAATTTGTTTTATTCGTGTTTATTATTGAACACTATTTCGTTTTGACTTAAAAAATTTTTGCATTAAAATAAAAAATCTATTTCGCATAGAAATAAGCAGGTTCAATAATTGAAACTATTTCCCCTGCAAATCAATCAGGCACTCTTAATTTGGAGAGAGGAATATGGTCATCTACTTTTAATTTCAAAAAATTCCTGTGCAGTTAAATAGACATTTCATTGTAAAAAATGTAAAACTATTGTTTAGAATATTGAATTTTTAAAAAGATTAAATTAAATTTTATACTAGATATTTGCTTTGATTTATTAAATAAATTAGTGTCAATGAATATTGTTACAAATTTATTTGTCTTAATAAAAAAATTTAAATGACTGCCTTCAATAAATAAGGAGAAGCTCATGAAGAAAAAAAACAGAAAAATAGTAGGTTACCCACTAACCCCAGGAATTCTCCAGGAATTAGAAGTTTTTAATGACATCCCTGAAATAGAAGGCAATTTTGATCCTGATGGTGAATGGACGCAGATATATCGCATCTGGCGATGCCATGGATATAGAAAATCAGGTAACCAAGATTCCGGATTTCTCCGCCTCCATAGAACACCAGTAGATAAAGACACATTTACACTTAATATCGAACAGTATATTGTGAATTCTGAATTTATTGTACGAAACAACATAGTTGAGGTAAAATGTCAAAAAGATCTACTCTCGACACCCTTACAATGGCATCAAAAAACCCGCTTTTTCAACCGCGATGGAAGTCCCATAAATCATCTGAACCAGGATGAATATGCTCAGGTGAAAGGAAATAAAATTTCCGGACGAAGAAATAAAAATTCTTTCCAAACCTCTATTACCCTGCCATTTACTGCTGATTGGTGTTTATTCGAAGCTGTACAAAGATTTCCTTTTAAAAATCAGAAGATGGTAGAATTTGCCATATTTGAAGGCTTCAGGTTGCTCAAATCAGAACAACGGATTAAGTATAGGGGGAAGATGAGGCTTCGAAATAAGGGTAAAGAAATTGTCTTACACGGTTTTGAACATATCGGAAGGGGAATTTTGCCTTACGAATATTGGATAGATCAAGATCATCGTTTGATTTTTGCAATTACCTCAGGAGTGGCTTACATATTAGATGAACAAGTAGAGGTAGCTACATATCAGGCCGTTGAAAAGGCCTGGCAAGATTTCAGACAAACCCATAGTGAAGGAGGACAATCATGAATAAACAAATTCAATCAAAGAAAAACTCAGAAAATTTGATAGACCGGCGTACTTTTTTAAAAACAAGCGTTGCTTCTGCCGCTTATTTTGCAGCCAGTAGTATTCGTCCATTATCAGCACGTCAGGTAAGAAAACAACAACCCAATATACTGATTTTCTTAACTGACCAACAACATCTCAACACGATATCTGCTGCAGGATGTCCGTACGTAAAAACACCAGCAATGGACTATCTGGTTGAAAATGGTGTTCATTTTACTGAATCTTATTCTTCTAATCCCCTTTGCAGTCCAGCTCGTAGTGTAATTTTCACAGGACGAACCACCAGCGAGACCGGTGTGCATGTGAATGGACTATCCATTCGACCCGATATTCCTAACATGGGACAGTGGTTTAAAGAAAATTCTAATTACGATACTTATTATGCTGGAAAATGGCATTTACCTAATAACCGTATTCGTTCTATTAAAGGATTTAAAGTTATCAGTACTGGTCTGAGTGGCCCCGGATATTTGGGAGATGCCTCTATATCTCAAGCATGCGAAGCTCTTATAAGAAATCGTATTTCTTCTAAACCTTTTCTCATGGTGGCTTCCTTTCTCCAACCGCACGATATTTGCGAATGGTTAAGATTGAATACTTACAATCCTGGACACTTGCGCTATCCAGAAATTGAGTCTGAATTGCCTCCACTGCCTAAAAATTTTCAGTTTGATTCTAAAGAACCTCAATATCTCAAAAATTTAAGAGCCCAGCGAGAACCTGCTATTGGGAAATGGGATGAGCTTCATTGGCGATATTATTTATGGAGCTACTATCGGCATATTGAAATGGTAGACGCCGAAATTGGTCGAGTTTTGCAAGCACTTCAAGAAACTGGACAGATAAAAAATACTGTGGTCTTCTTAATTTCTGACCATGGAGAAGGTATGGCCGGACAACAAATGGTCCGTAAGAGCAATCCCTACGATGGCGCTTCAAAAGTGCCATTGGTTGTTTCCTGGCCCGGGAATATTCAGAAAGGGAAAAAAATTACCGATCATCTGGTTTTTCATCCGGACATAATGCCCACAGTATGTGATTTAGCAGGTATTAAGCCGCCTCCTCTGGTACGTGGTCATAGTCTTGTACCACTTTTAAAAGGGAAAAAGGTTCAATGGCCGAATTTCCTGGTAACGGAAATGCCTGGTAATCGGGCAAGGCTTGTTAGAACTTTACAATTTAAATATGTAACCTACGTTAACGATCCTGTAGAAATGCTCTTCGATAGAAGCATTGATCCTGGCGAAACCAGGAATGTCAGTGACGAATCAAAATATGCTGAAATTCTCAAGGAACATAAAAAAATTCTTATGGATTGGGAAAAACATTTGGATCCCGCACCAGGTGTGCCCAATTCCGACGCATGGTGGCGAGGATAATACTTTTGAGTTTTTAAGTTGCAGCCAGACAACCTAAGTGTTTCATTGTAAGCCGTGCTATTTCAATTAAAAACTGATAATACCTACTCGTGAAAGCGCTTGTTTTAGAAAAATACAATCTATTGGAGTACAAAGATGTTCCAGATCCGGTAGTCGGCCAGGACGAAGTATTAGTTCGAGTCAAAGCTTGCGGAATATGTGGAAGTGATGTTCATGGAATGGACGGCAGCACAGGACGGCGCATCCCACCAGTGATCATGGGGCACGAAGCTTCTGGCGTTATTGAAGAAGTTGGAAAGCATGTAAAAGGCTGGTATGTTGGAGACCGGGTAACTTTCGATTCAACGATTTATCCTCTAAATGATTGGTACACTCTTAAAGGTCTCTATAATTTAAGCGACGACCGAAAGGTATTAGGTGTTTCCTGCAAAGATTATCGTCGGGATGGCGCTTTTGCCGAATATGTTTCCATTCCTCACCATATTTTATATAAACTACCCGATAATGTCTCATTCAATCATGCAGCCTTAGTAGAACCGGCGGCAGTGGCTTTCCACGCAGTGGATTTAACGCCAATTTCATTAGGAGACACTGCTGTTGTCATCGGCACAGGAATTATTGGGCTCTTTCTGGTTCAAGCACTTCGCATCAAGGGATGCGGTTTCGTTGTTGCCGTGGATATTGATGAAAATCGGTTACAAGTTGCAAAAAAATTGGGAGCAGACCTCATTTTGAAAGCCGATCAAAATTTTTGGGCTAAAGAAGTGTTAGCGGTTACAGAGAATCGAGGTGCTGATATCACTTTCGAGGCAGTGGGTATCGCAGAAACCATTAAAATTGGAATTGAAAGCCTACGGAAGGGGGGAACTTTAACTCTGGTAGGAAACATCTCTCCTAATGTAGAAATACCCCTGCAATCTATTGTGACAAAACAAATTCGGTTACAGGGAAGTTGTGCCATTTGTGGAGAGTTCCCCAGTGTGCTTCAGATGATGGCCAACGAACGTCTTAAGGTTAAACCACTAATAAGTGCCACTGCCCCGCTTTCTGAAGGTGCGACATGGTTTAAACGGCTTTATCAAAAAGAAAAAGGATTACTTAAAGTTATTTTAAATCCCTGAATAACAGGTTATTGGAATAATAAAGATATTTTCTAAAATCATATATCATAGGGTAATACACGGTTTATTTTACCAATAAAAATCGATTAAATTCATAAAGCAAAAATGGAAAAAATTAGAACAGCTATTGTTGGTCTGGGCAAAGTTTCTCATATCCATGCTGAAGCTTTGAAAAAGTTACCGGAATCAGAATTGACCGCAGTTTGCAGTCGTAGTCCGGGAAAGATTCGGACCTTTGCAGATCAATACAAAGTGAAAGGCTACACCGATGTTCAGGAAATGGTTCGTGATGCTGGTGTTCAGGCGGTTATCATCTGTACACCGCATCCTGCTCATGCGATGCCTACAATTCAGGCGGTTCAGGCAGGTGCGCATGTGTTAGTCGAAAAGCCTCTTGCTTCTTCCCTGCAGGATTGCGATGCCATGATTGCGGCTGCACGAAAGGCTGGCGTAAAATTAGGCATGATCAGTCAACGTCGTCTGTATGCACCAGTACAACGCGTAAAAAAAGCCATTGATGATGGGAAGATCGGAAAACCTATTTTGGGTTCGGTAACCATGCTGGGATGGCGTGATAAAGCCTATTACGAAAGTGATCCCTGGCGCGGTACATGGCTGGGAGAAGGGGGAGGAGTCTTAGTGAATCAAGCGCCGCATCAAATCGATTTATTGCAATGGTTCATGGGACCAGTCGTTGAATTATTCGGCTATTGGGATAACCTGAACCATCCTTACATTGAGGTCGAGGACACGGCTGTAGCTGTTCTGCGCTTCAAGAATGGTGCTCTTGGTAATATCATGGTCAGTAATTCGCAAAATCCTGCCCTTTATGGTAAAGTTCACATTCATGGAGAGAACGGCACATCGATTGGCGTGCAAACTGATGGTGGTGCTATGTTTATTGCCGGTATGACTTCTATTACTGAACCACCTATCAACGATATCTGGACGGTTCCAGGCGAAGAACATCTTCTGGAAAAATGGAAAAAAGAAGACAGCGATTTTTTTCACCAAATCGATGCTACCCAATATTACCACCAACTACAGATCCAGGATTTTCTTCAAGCTATCATCGAAGACCGTGATCCAATGATAACCGGAGAAGAAGGTCGAAAAACCGTGGAAATTTTTACCGCCATTTACCGTTCCCGACGGGACAACAAACCTATAAAATTTCCGCTTTCTCCTGAACCAAACAGGAAAGATTTTGATGGGCGGTTAACCCGTAATGATTATTATCATTAAAATACATGATTATTCCTATCCCCTAAGTGATATATTTTGGGCTATATAATTATTGTGCATACAATCGCAATATATTCAACATATATTACCAATTTTATATGATTAATGGTTTCGCTTTAATATCTTCTATTCCATCAAAACGAAAATCATAAAACAAAAATTTTTTTCAAATACAAAACACTATTCTTAATATTTATTACTTTAAACACATTTTCTTATTCCACTGATATTTATTCAATAAAGATCTTTAGTTTTAAAAAGCAGATTTACGGCGACAATCTTTGCAATTGCCTCTAACCTTCCCAGAAGCTTTGAGCTTCCGGGAAGGTTAATTTGAATACGCTAAAGTGGGACAGCCTTTGGTGAAGCCGTTCCTTTGGGACTTTACTTCAGCAGTAGCATTTTGCGGGTAATTACCTGGTCCCCAAAGCGCAACTGGTATAAATAAGTGCCAGAGGAGACGGAGTGACCATTGCTATTTTTCCCATCCCATTGAATAGAATACTTACCTTTATGATAGTAATCATCTACTAAAGTTCGGATCTCACGTCCCTGAATATCATAGATTTTTATGGTGACATGACCGTCTTTGGGAATGGCAAACTTGATTGTTGTGATAGGGATTGTCCCATGGGGATGCCTTTGGCAAAGGGATTGGGATGGTTGAGCACAATGATCTGAGTGATTTCTTCCGAGTTTGTCAGATCAGGTCGCAACT
>CAYLYM010000051.1:0-3123 GCA_964387645.1 uncultured Calditrichaceae bacterium
ATCATACACGCTCACTAAATTTAAACGACGAAACTTTTTATTTCGGCAGAAAAGTTTTTTGTCTTTTTTAAATGATTTATCAATCTTTATGTATTGTTTTGTCAATGATTTTACTGATGAATAATATTAGAGTTGATATCATTAAGCCAGGATACATCGGTTGAATGTTAAGCCAGTAACGAAGTTGGTCAAAAGATGGGCTGATTCGAAAGGATTGCAAAAGAAAAAAAAGGGAGATCATAAAAGGAAGAATGAGATTAAGTCCGACAAGTTGAGGCCGCAAACGGAAAAAAGAATAATAACTGCCGAGAACCGGGACAAGCATGGCAGGAATGAATAAAGTGCCGATGAGATACCATAATTGAATCACAGATGGGAAAGTCAGGGCAGCAATAATAGAAATAACGGCACTGATGATTAAACCTGTTTGAGTGAGCTTTACTGGTGAGGGGACATTTTGTTTTATTTTGGCGATAAAATCATGACCGATGGTAATGGCCGATAGTAAGAATCCACTATCCAGAGTTGACATAATGGTTGCCAACAATCCGGTTAAGAAAAGACCAGAAAGAACAGGTGAAAGGATTCGATGAGAAAGCAATGGATAACAGAGGGCTGGTTCAACATCATGTAACAGAGCACGGGCGTACAGGCCGGTGCTGGTGGTGAGAAAATCAAAAACAAACCAGAAGAAAATGGAGATAAAAATACCTTTTTGAGCGGTTTTAGGCGTTTTAGCGGCATAACAGCGCTGATGAAATCCTGGATCAATCAATGTCCAGAGGGCAATGAAAAACCACACCAGAATATACTGCAAGGAATTGCCGCCATGAAAGCTCAGATGAAAAGGAGGGAGATTTGCTCGAAGAAATGAGATACCTCCATAGTTGAACCTTAGCTGGCCAAACATCAAGAAGAAACCACCAAACATGAGAACAAATTGTAATTTATCCGTTCGAACAACGGAACGAAAGCCACCAGATAAGACATAAATCATTGAAAAGAGCGTTCCAAGAATAATGCATACCCATAATGGCCAATTGGTGATGATTTGAATCATGAGGCCCAGCATCAAAACATAGGCAGCGGGAAGTGTCATAAAAAAGGTGTAGATGGTGCCAATGAGGCCATTTTTCTTTCCATAATGTCGATAAAGCTGATCAGGTATGGAAAGCAGTTTTGACTGTTGAATACGCGGCGCCATAAACAAAGCGAAAAGGATGGCAAAAATGTAATAAGGTAAACCAAAGACAACCCAGTTAGAAAGGCCGTAAAGATAGGTAAATTCCCCCACTCCCAGAATTCCACCGTACCAGGTGGTAACCAGCGTGGCAATAAAGGCCGGTAGAGTAAGCTGTCTGCCGCCAACAATAAATTCTTCTTCGTTCCGTGTTCGACTGCGCCTCCGAAAGCCAATATACAGAAGAAAAATAAAGTAAATGAAAACAGGTAAAGCTTCTCCAAAATGCAATTGAATCATATCAGGATATCCGATTCACAAAAATTAAGAGTACACCATTTTCTACTTCAACGGAAAAAAAGCCATCAACTATTTCATTACTTAAACCCTCTCTAATACCCAATCCCAGTGTTTCTTTATCGAGAGGATACGACAAACCGGTGGTCTTAATACCAGTCACCAGTCCCAGAGGAATAAGTGAAACATTTTGCCCTTTCTGACCGGAGTATTCAAAATAGTCATCCACTAAAAAAATTTCGGAATACCTGTTGTAGATATTGAGTTTGAATTTCTTAAAATAACGCATCAAAACCGAAAAATTGTTTAAGGTATGATCGGTTCTGCCACCGGTAATTCCTAACAAAACAACATGTTCGACTCGCTGTTCCAGGCAATAGATCAGGGCTTTTTCCAGATCATTCAATTCCTGTGAAGGCCGATGGAGAATTTGCGCAGTGGCCAGCTTTTCAAAATCCTGTTGCGAGAGGGAATCCAGATCACCCACAACGACGTGCGGAACGACTCCAAATTGCAAAAGTTTTTTTGCGCCGCCATCAGCCGCCACGATCTGGTCAAATTCTTTGTGATTAACTAACTTTAATAGTTCTTCATCGACCTCACCGTTGGCGACAAGTAAAAATTTTTTATGACGCTTTCCCATCGTTTGATGATATCCTTTTTACAAAAAATTGAATCTGGTCAGATTCATAAATATGTTGACCTTTGATGTTTATTTTAGCTATTTCAACCATGGCACGAGCCACTGATTTAGCCTGAATTGGGCGGTATTTTCTCAGCTTACCAATCAGCAAAGGTTGAAAGAGCTTTAAAAAGAACTCGCCTAACTTTTCACCTAACCGAAATTCCGGACGATGACCAATCAAGAGAGAGGGTCTGAAAATATGTATTCCTTCATAATGTAACTTGATTATGGCTTCTTCCACCTCACCCTTAACGCGATTATAAAAGATTTTTGAGTGAGGATTAGCCCCCAGTGCCGAGACCAGCAAAAGTTGCCGGGCGCCGTTTTGTAAAGCCAATCGGGCAATTTCCACAGGATAAGTAAAATCAACCCTGCGAAAGGCTTCAGGCGAGCCGGCTTTTTTAATCGTGGTTCCCAAACAACAAAAGATGTGATCCCCACGAACATGGTCCACTTGTTCGTTTAAAGCATCAAAATAGATGACTTCAACCTCGAGTTTGGGATGGGAAAGGGGCAATATTCGGCGGCTTAAAACAAATATTCTGGAATAATTTTTATCGTCTAGCAAATAATTTAAAACATGACCGCCAACCAAACCTGTGGCACCCACAACGAGCGCTGTTTGAGAAAATTGTTCAGATCGATCTTTCAAATTTTGCCCTGGAATTTTTTAAATCCGTTTCAATTGTATAAAAATAACCCATTCCATCAATTGTCAAAAGAAAAATCCAAAGTAATTTAATTCGTATTTTAGAAGCACACCACTTGAATAATTGTGGAATATTTGTTTTTTGCCCCGTCCCTAGTTAAGCAAGTATTCGACTTGCTCTAGATATCGAAAATGGTTTATTCATAAGATATAATAATGGCGTCAATATAAAAATATTTAACATGAGTTCGATGTAAAATAAAATTTATTGAACCTTTGAAAAATTACCTTGCATTAACTCCATTACCTCGC
>CAYLYM010000051.1:3223-12353 GCA_964387645.1 uncultured Calditrichaceae bacterium
CACTGGACAGAAGCTCACCATAACAATTTAAATAAAATAATCTTAAAAAAGTCAGGCTGAGCTCAGTCGAAGACTGACTTTTCTATTAATTGCACTTATGTCTAACTTACGTTATTTAATAAGCCAAAAGTCCTGTGCTGAATCTGCAAGTCAACACAGGACAGTCTTCAGATGCGAGTAAACATTAAAGTTCAAATTGTGCATTCACAAAAACCTGCCGTTCGGCTGCCGGGAAAAATAAAGTACCTTCTCCATGAGAAATATAAAGCGTATCAAAAATATTCTGTATATGTAACTGAATTTTGAGACTGGAAAGCCCGGCGATATCCGGAATGCGAACTCCCAGCATACCATTGAACACGGTATATGGATCTACGGTATGATCTTCGTTTTTGAAGTTGTCGGTATATTGTTTTCCGACATGTTGCATAGCCAGTGAGGCTTGCAAACCCCGATTGTGATAGGTTAATCGCAGATTGGCTAAAGTGCTGGGAAATCCTGCAATGGGATTGCCATCTAATATCACCCTGGTTCCGTCACTTTTATAGACGGAATATTTTTTAAGTTCGTTCCGGCTCAAGGTGATGTTCCCGTTTAAAAGCAGGTGTTGGGTGAGATTTCCACGCAAGCTAAATTCCAATCCAACGTGTAGAGTACGTTCAGCATTCCCTGTGATGGGTTGTCCGAATCGATCTAATTGACCTTTCTTAATGATTTCGTTCTTAAAATTCATATAGAACAGATTAACATTGGTCTGCCATTGAGTAGACTGATAACCCAGTCCCAGCTCAAGATCATAAAGGGTTTCGGGTTTTACCAGGGGCTTATCAAAGTTGAGTGAGCCATCTGGATTCTGTTCGAATTGCGGTACAACTGGTCCCCAACTGGCTGGAGTGCTGGCTTCGGCTGCGTCGTAGAAATTCTTCAAACGCGGTTCTCTGCTGGTTCTTGCAGCGCTGGCATAAAGATTGAGCCCCTTTTGAATTTTATAATTAATCCCGAATCGTGGATTCAGAAAATAATATTTTAAGGTAAAATCGTTCCCTAAAAAGGCTTCATCATATAGACGATATCGGTTGTAAACTAATTGCAGATCAAACATAACTAATGTTTTTGGATTAAAACGATAGGTGCTGTGGAGATATGGCGAGACGATATCTTTTGCGCCTTTATACTCGTAGTAGCGGCGTTTTCCAATATAATTCAGCTCCTGATATTCATTGTTTACAGCTTTCGGCAAATCGGGACTACCTTTTTGAATCCTACCCCAGTGTAGAGAGCGATGTAGGCGAATCTCGCTGCCGAGTACGACTTTTCCGGCACCATGTTCCCAATGAAGCTGTGGTAGCCAACCGACTTGTTTATTGTAAACATAAGCACGAATCAGCAGATCATTCACGTAAACCTGTTCGGGATCGCCTTTAACCTCGAATCCATATTCCGGAGTGAGTCGGAAATAGGACATGGGAGCCCAGGAACCATCGTAATCAAAAAATCCATAACCAATGATCCCGAAAAGGGTATTATTTAATTTAAGGTTGTCGGAAATTAGATATTCGTGGATCAGTTCCAGGTGCGGCTGATTGAAATTTTCAATTTCATCAGGCCGTTTGATGGGATTTTCCCGACGAGTCTCCCGGTTTTTGGCTTTTTCTTTCGGGATGCCATAGTAAGCAAGGTGGTCTTCTATTGGGCCACCATAAAAATGGATTCGGGTAACCGATCTTTTACCGAATCGAGCGGCACCAATGAAATAGCTTTTGAAATTCACCCAGGATTGTTCTCGGTAACCGTCACTTTTGATTTGGGAAACTCGAGCGAAGAGCACATATTGATTTTTTAACAATCCGCTGTTTAAAGAAAGGGAATATTTTTGGGTATTGTAAGTTCCAGTGCCCACATAAGCATTAATATAAGGATCAGCAGAAAATTGCGAAGTAATAATATTCACAGAACCGCCAATGGCTGGTGGTCCATAAAAGGCGCTGCCAGCCCCTCGTTGCACCTGAATGTCTTGTACGTTACCAAGAAAATCAGGAAAATCCACCCAGTACACGTTGTGATCTTCCGGATCATTTTGTGGAATACCATTAATCATGACCGATATGCGGCGTTGGTCGAAACCGCGGATGGAAATGTAATTGTAACCGATTCCATTACCACTTTCTGAATAAAAAGTTGTTGCGGGCATTTCACTTAGCATTGCCGGGATGTCCTGAACAAAATAATGGGTTTCAATCTCTTGCTTTTCCAGAGTTGAGAATGTTACTGGCGATTCGCCTTCCACAGCCCGGGTAGCTACAACAACAACCTCTCGACCCAGAATCGCCGTTGGTTTAAGTTGAATATCTAAAGAAATTGTCTGATTGTTCTGGATAACAACTTCCTGCACAAATTTTTGGTACCCTAAGTAAGAAACAGTCAGATGATACTTCCCGGCTGGAATCAATTTTAATTGGAAGAACCCATCATGATCGCTGGTAGTCCCTTTGCGTATTTCTTTTAGATAGATATTCGCCCCCGGCAATGGTTCTTTACTCTGAGCATCTTTGACAAATCCGCTGATACTCCCGCTTTGAGCTAACAAGATTTGTGCAAAAAAGATCAGGACTAAAATTTTTTTTATCATGATAAACTCCTCCTGCTTTTGTTCATTTTGAATAGATAAAAAAAACCGCTTCCCTGCAGGGAAGCGGTTTTCTAATCAAAAAACAGTTAGTAGCCATCTTTTGATCACCGTTTCCCTACGCTGGTATTACCCAGTTCAGGTTCCAAGGGTCTTATCTCAGAGGGTGGCTAAAAGCATGTGATTTTAATCTGTTCAAATGTAATTTCTACTTTTAGCCGCCCCCACCCCCACGGTATTTTTTAAATATATTTGCTGGAGAAATAAAAAACAAATAAATTTTATTAAATACTACGAGGTGATTTTGATTGATCACTGAAATTCAAATAAATAAATTCAGGTATCAATCATTCATCAGCATCCGGAATGATTGATTATCACTATCTTTTATGTGAAAAATCATTGTGCCAAAGCCAATAAATGTTTATTGCCGATATTTATACTGTTCAGGTATTTCCCTGCTACTTCGTAACATTTCATGACCTGTTCTTTTGGAGTAATAGGGAGATCTTTCAGGTAAAAATCCGGATGATAGACCAACAGAGAGTAGGGAATATCAGGGTGACAACTGGAGATAAAACGAGCGATAGCTTCAACTTCGATGTAATCGACATAGTAGGGAACCAACAAAGTTGTGGCAGTAAGGAAATCTGGAGCGGCATATTTTTTTGACAATCGGGCAAAATTTTTAAAAGCTTGCTGATTAGTCACGCCACATAATGCATACACCACATTCAGATGGTAAGCTTTTAAATCAAACTTTATGGTACCCCCACTTTTTAGTGCTAATTGTGCGGCTTTATCGACCAGTTTGGGATTTCCGCAGCCATTCCATTCCAAGCAAATGTGTTTGGTGTTGTTGGATTCCCTGATGATACGTTGTGCCGTTTTCAAAACAAACCCAAGCTGTGGCTCGGGGGAACCTCCGAAAAAGCAAACACATCTGACATGATCGTCCAGAGCGGCTTCGACCAGTTGATCCTCAGATAAAATGGGCGCATCTTTTAGCTGCTTATGGGAAGCATTCTGACAGAATAGGCAATCGAAATTACATCCGTAGAGAAAAACGGCCAGGTTATATCCCTTTGTGGTAGACCCTTTACAGAACCAGGCGGCACAGCAGTTGGTTGGCAGCGGATCTAAGTAAAAATAGGCCAGAGCCGTTCTGGGACCGGGTCCAATTATTCTGCCCTGTCTGTTTTGGCGTAGGCCGCAGTATCCAGTCTGGCCATCGCTGAGTTGACAGTGGTTATCGCACAATTTACAAGGTAAACCGCCGGGCGTTTTTGGAGGATGCAGCGGTAATGAATAGAACCGGCGAACCGTTTCATGCAAGTTTTTAAACCTTTCGTCTATTGGTTTATTTCGTAAACAGTTTACGCAGAACCCGATAGCTTTTGCGGCAGGATTTTTCCCGCATTCACTGCACAATAACATCGTGTGTCCACTCCAGTTTGGTTAAAAATTCGCGAAATGCAAGTGCATCCTCCCACATGGAGAGATTATTGAATAGACAGTAGACCTTCCGGTTTGAGCTTAAGTCCTCGCGAATTTTATTTGCCAGAAAAGCAAAATCGTTCGGTTGATATTTATAGCGGTACAGTTTTTCCCCTGGCGGCGATCCATGCAACCGGTAGTAACGAACGGTGCCATAGACGGCGTTCTGCTTGAAAGGATCCACACAGTGTATCAGATCAAATTCTTTACAAAGGCTATAAATGGTTTCAGCCTGCCATTCTGATCTAAATTCAATGGCAATGGAAACATTTTTTCGCGGCGCCCAACTAAAGAATTTCTGCAGATTTTGCCAATTCTCTGGCGTTTCTTTGAAACTGGGTGGACATTGGAGAACAATAATCGGGGCTTTTAATTCGAGGGCAATTTTTAAACTCTTTTCCCAGGTATTCTGAACTTCTGGTGTGAATTGAAAATGTCCCAGATTCTTTTTGCTCTCTTCCGGTAAATTGATTCTGGCTTTTCGATAGGTTGGGGAACTGGCCAGATGAGTAATTCCCTGCCAGGCTTTGAGTGTAAACTGGAAGCCCTCCGGTGCTTGATTTCGCCAACTTGTTACAGTTTGCATTTGAGGCAATTGATAAAAGGTCCGCTGAATCTCTACCAATCGGAAGGTCTGGAAATATTTTTTTATGGAAACAGAAAATCCACAACAGCCGATGTAGATCATGGGATTTTCGCCTTTATATTTTTGTTTATTCGAATAAATCTAATTGTTGCTTACTCCATGTTTTATTCTTTTCAAGAATATGAATAACAGACCATCCTTGGGATTTAAGCTTATTTGCAATAAAGCGGCGATGACATTTCCAGGGAAATTTTTCGGCACAGCAAAAGGCGGTGGTCACTTTTTGTGCTAAAGCCTTCAGTTCAATCAGCCCATTCTGAAAACTCAGAGTATTCATATAAGCTTCATAACCGCCAGTTCGATAACCACCTAACAAATCGCCCAACCAACGGTAATCTATTCCATTCATCCGGCATAATTTTTCAAGATTTTTCTTTTTAAAATGTTCCAGTTTACTGGTAGGAAAACGTCGCACATCCACCAAAAGGCTGATTTCATAAAATTTTAGTATTTCTATGAAATCTTGTGCCTGACGATTGCTAGTGCCGATGGTGTAGATTTTTTTCATTGATTCCTTGGATATTTTATATGCTGGAAGTTACCAAATTGAATAGGTCGGGCAAAATGCAAATTTGAAGATTTTAATAAAGTTGATATGTGATGGCAACCCTATGATTGTGAAGATTATTAAACACATCTGTTCTTACCAGGTTTTTCTACTGATTATAAGACAAAGGACAAAAGAAAAAAGAAAAAAGACAAAAGATATCCTGATGAAAGTGGGAAAGAGAGTGGAATATGTAGAGGCAAATTGGAGAGGTTGTGCCTGAAAAAGGGATTTTTCTTGGTATTTGAGAAATTTTAATTAATAAAAAATTGCTGAATTCGTTATTTAAGGAAGATATTTATAGAAAGTTACTGCTTAAAAGTTCTGTAATCCTCAGATTTTTTTATCGTTATTTACTCTCGCTTGGGTATTTAAAAAATGATTTGAAACCTCTTGTTTTTAAGTGTTTCTTAAGTTTTATATCACCAGAGAAAAGTAAACCGTCCAGTTCTAATGTGAGAGCCAAAAAAGGAGTGTCGGTTTCATCAGTAGAAAATAATAAACTTTTGTTATATCATCTTCAGATAGTTTACTGTATTCAACCAATCTTATCTGAAGAAAATGTTGGATATTCCCAAACCGGCAAAGATATGCCAGCTCCAGATCCAGGCAGAGAGATGACCCCCGGCAATCTCGGCATGATCCAATCGCGAGCCAATCATTTTTGCTCCTAAAAAGAAGAGCCCCTTTCTAGAAAAATACCATTCACTGTTCATTTCCGCCATGATGGCCGGGAAGTGCCATTGGTATTTTTCTATTTTCACATTGCCTTTTTGGGATTCCACATGGGGAATACTCCCGCCGCCAGCCAGACTGGCATTGAATACCAATTTACGATGAAATAGGATCGAAGTAGAAACAGGAATAGAAAGTTTTGCCAGTATAAAATTGTATCCATGCGACATTGAAAAGCGGTTCAGTATTTTCTCAAATGGAATCTCAGATTTGGGAGGAAAATCTGGATTGTCCGAACGCTGAATCAGAACTGTAAGGTGTCTTTGGACGTAAAATTTGTCATGAAGAAATTCAATTCCCAGATCGATAGGAAAGGTGCCTTGATGGATGCGATATTTTACTGAGAAACCGTAGTAAAGAGGTAATTGTAATGCGCCGGAAATTGACCGAACATTTTCGATTTTATAATAATGATTAAGGAGGTTCATTTTAAAAGTTGCAGGCTGGTGGAAGCTATAACCACTATAAAATTTTAAAATGAGTCCCGTTTGGGACAAACTGTTATTAACCTGCCAGAGTATAAAAATGAAAGTTAAGTAATGAATATTTTTAAAAGGGTATCTGATCCAAAACATTTTTCTGATATGTCTTTATTTAATTATAAATGATTAATTTTTTAGCTACTTCTGTACAGGTTTTAGATTATTACAATCAATAGTACGTTAGTACGTTTTTTACTTTTTCCCTATGTTTTTAGATTCAATGGCAACCTGACAATTGTCATTTTCCTACTAAATTCTATTGGACCAAACAGTTTTCTTTTAGGTTATTGCTACAATAGATGAATATTTCCGTTTTATTCAGGTCGATACATTGATTATTTCGGTAAAAATTATTAACATAATTAAGAGTAGGGTATGTTCACAATCGTATTTCATTTTGTACAATGATAATTTAAAAATTAAAAAGGTTCTTAGAATGAGAGTTAAAACAGCCGAACGCTTTGTAAGAAAACTGCTAGATACAGCAGGTATTGAGGTTAATGGAAATCACCCCTGGGATATCCAGGTGCATAATCCCAATTTTTATCGGCGGGTCTTGCGAGAGCAAATTTTAGGTTTAGGTGAATCGTATATGGACGGCTGGTGGGATTGTGAGGCGCTGGATCAATTTATTGACCGGGTAGTCAGAGCGCGATTGGATGACAAAGTGCGAGGAAATTGGAAATTCACCTGGCACATTTTAAAATCGAAACTGTTCAATTTACAAAAGCTCCATCGCGCACCTCAGGTAGCACAGGAACATTATGACCTTGGAAATGATTTATATGTGGCCATGTTGGATAAACGGCTGAATTACACTTGCGCTTACTGGAGAAATGCCCGCAACCTGGATGAGGCCCAGGAAGCCAAATTGGATCTTGTATGCCGGAAAATCGAACTTGAACCGGGTATGAAGGTATTGGAATTAGGATGCGGTTATGGGGCTTTTGCCAGGTACGCCGCTGAAAAATATGGTGTAAAAGTAGTTGGAATAAATCTATCCAAACAGCAGGTAGAATTAGGACGCCAGCTTTGTAAGGGACTGCCAGTGGAACTTATTTTGGATGATTATCGAAATGCTAAAGGTAAATATGATCGGGTTGTATCCATTGGAATTATGGAACATGTAGGTTACAAGAATTACCGTACCTATATGGAGCTGGTGGACCGTTGTTTAAATGATGATGGCATTGCCTTCATTCACACCATTGGGAACAACGAAAGTAGAACTATCAGCAATCCCTGGACCACCAAGTACATTTTCCCCAATGGGATGATACCATCGATTGCGCAAATCGGCCGGGCAATGGAAGGACTATTTGTAATGGAAGATTGGCACAACCTCGGGCCGGATTATGATAAAACGCTGATGGCCTGGTATGAAAACTTCGAGAAAGCATGGCCCGGTTTGGAAGAGAAATATGGTGAACGTTTTTATCGAATGTGGAGATTTTATCTTTTAAGCTCTGCCGGGGGATTCCGTTCCCGAAATACCCAACTCTGGCAAATTGTGATGACTAAACCGGGGAAAAAACAGCCGGATTGTCGAATTATTTAGAATCATTTAACAGAGATGATTGAATGATTGAAACCGATGTGATTATTGTGGGTGCTGGACCGGCCGGTTCAACCTGCGCCTGGAAACTAAAACAAGCCGGGTTTCATGTCCTGTTGGTAGATAAGCATAGTTTCCCCCGGCCAAAACCCTGCGCGGGCTGGATCACACCCTCTGTATTAAAAGACCTGGAAGTAGATCCAAACTCTCTTGATATTTCATTGACAACTTTCCGAAAACTCACTTTTTTTATTCATGGAAGAAAAATAACCATCAGAACTCGGCAATATGCTATCCGCCGGTATGAGTTTGACCACTGGCTTATGGAGCGGTCAGAAGCACGGTTGATAAAACATGATGTTCAACAAATTACCAGGCAGGACGATTGTTTTATCATTGATGATGCTTTCCGGTGTACATACCTAATAGGAGCGGCGGGAACGAACTGCCCGGTTTATCATACCTTTTTTAAAAAAATCTGTCCTCGCCAGCGGAGCAACCTCATTGCTACCATTGAAGCTGAATTCCCCTACCATTTTACCGATGACCGCTGTTACCTGTGGTTTTTTGACAGCGATTTCCCGGGATATTCCTGGTATGTCCCCAAAACAGGCGGATATCTGAATATCGGCATTGGAGGCCGGACGGCGGATTTAAAGAGGAAAGGTGAGACTATTTCGTTTCATTGGGAATCTTTTCTGAAAAAATTAAAGAAACTTTCTTTATTTAAAAATAGTGTTATTCAGCCTCGGGGGTATAGCTATTATTTGAGACAGCGAAAATTGACTCTACAGATTGAAAATGCCTACATTATTGGAGATGCGGCCGGATTGGCCACTTACGATATGGGGGAAGGGATTGGTCCAGCGGTTCGGAGCGGGCTTTTAGTGGCGCAGTCTATCTGCAGCGGAAAAAAAATTGCCATTAAAAAAATACCTCGATATAGCTTTCTCCGAATTTTATTGCCCTGGTTATAAAATCCGATTGAGAGAATGAGAAACTGATGTTGCAGGATTCAACCGCTTTTCAATAACTGTAACCT
>CAYLYM010000051.1:12453-25773 GCA_964387645.1 uncultured Calditrichaceae bacterium
AGAGAATGAGAAACTGATGTTGCAGGATTCAACCGCTTTTCAATAACTGTAACCTTGCGCAAAAGTCGAAAATCCTGAAATGTTCTGGCGATGCTTTTGTGAACAATTTGATGTGCCGGTAATTTCAAAGTATTTTCATTCTTGAAAATAAATTGTCCGGAATCAGCGGGCAAAAATCCGGAAATGATATTAAACAGAGTGGTTTTTCCGGTTTGCCTTGGGCCGGCCAGAACCTGTATGAAACGCCGTTTTTCCTGCAGTCGTTTTATGATTTTCTGGAATATGGGTCTTTTATACATTTACAATTTACTCAATGTTTTGAGTAAATTTACTCAAGGTAATGAGATAAATCGGATCAATTTTTATCACAAAGTTCCGTAATACAAATTTAATCGTGTCTTCTAATCTAATATTCTCTTAAGAATCCCCGTGGCCGAAACGTCATAAATGGTACCATCAAAGCACTGCAGAAAATTTGCCTTAAATTCGCCGCCGTTTCATTGAGCAGACCACTAAAACGTAATGTTTCCGGAAAAATCACCAGAATCACTGCGCCCAGCAATAAACCTTTTGAACTGGCCATTCCCTCAATAATATGGCAATAAAGCCTGTCGTTAAACCTGAAAACCCATTGTTGGTTGTCATATCCATTTCCAATGCCGCCAGAATTCCGGCAATAGCTGCCAGTGCTGAACCATAAGCGAAGATAAAGTGATAATTTATATTGAATACTTAATAAATGTGTCAGAAGGATAGTGGAGAGTTTACAGTGATGTAATAATGAATTTAAAGTAATTCGTCAAAGAATTTCTTTTTTCTCTTTTTAAAATTCAGCTCATTTGACTAAGTAAAAAAGAAATGGGCTTTACATTTGGCTGATCATCCAAAATTAGAAAGCGATTCGGGCTTTATTTGCAGACTTTTTTATTGTAACAGATTTTTCTTGAATTTGTATTTTCTTAAAATTTACACCAGTTCATTTTCAGCATTTAGAGGAGATTTTGATTATTTTTTTGATTCTGTCTCCCATATCTGTTTGTTTTAATCCATGAATCGATTTCCTTTCAAGTGTAATTTTGCGTACCCTCTATTACAGTCCCATCCTGAATAAATATCTGTTTTTCTGACTTATTAATGAGATGTACTTTTCCCCGTAAGATTAAATCTTTACCAAATTTGAAATCACCTTCCACAATCAGTTGCTGGCATTCTTTTAATGATGGCGGACCGAATGGGAATCGCTCCTCAAAATCGTCAATCTTCTTGAAAAATGAGGAATCTAACTGGATGAAGATGGGGGGAAGGGTTCGTTCTGAATTGGGGATGATTTGAAACTGCTCAGTTAAAATGTAACAATCCGATCGCACAGCTAAGAGGTCGTTGGTGTTTTTTACCGGAGCAAAACGTTGGCGTGGGACACGGATGGCCCCGGCGCCCTCGAATACCGAAATGGCGGCCCCCATGGCGGTTTCTAATTGATAAACTTTTGGAGATGAAGGATCCCGCGGATCTACTGTCTTTTCGTTACGAATCATCGGTAGGCCAAGGATATTGTCCTTTTTCGCCATTACTTCCTTCAAACGGCGTAAGTGAATCCATAAACTGTTGGTGTTAAAATATTTGTATTTGCGAATATCTTGAAATGCACCCAGATCTTCCGGCGGACACTGGGCAATCTCACGTAAAATGAATTGTCCATTTGGCAATTGGGCCAGATGACCGCCTTTTTTATCCGCTTCAGTGCGATCGGCTACTTCCATTAAAAAGGGTAATCTGTTTTTAACAAAGTAGCCCAGGATAGCGGTGCTCAAAACCGCACCTAAATTGTCCGAATTGGAAACAAAAGCATATTCGTAACCATGATCCAGTAGCGTATCCAGAATCCCGCTGGTAACCATGGCTACATAAAGGTCACCATGTCCAGGCGGACACCATTCTAATTGGGGATTTTGCGGCCAGCTAATGGGAGAAAGATCCGATTGAGCAATTTTGGGTACCTTGTGCTGCACGAAATCCAACGGAATATTTCCTTTCAACTCGGGATACTTTTCCAGAACTTTTAGCGAATTTTTTCGGGTGGAAAAGCTGTTCATCAACACTAGCGGTACCTTGCTCAGAATGGCCTGCCGGGCAATGATGTCCAGAAAACAGTAATTGTCTTTCACTAAGAGCAGTGATTTGGCTTTATTCAGTCCCATACTGGTGCCCAGACCACCATTGAGTTTGATGATGACGGTTTTTTTCAAATGGGCTTCTCCGACTTTTCTAAAATCCTCTGACAGGGATTCCAGGTCAGGCAATGATTTAACCGGTTGAATTTCTGATTCAGAGATAAATCCAGTGTGTCCTTCCAGTAAAGTCCTGTAGTAGAATTCGAAATTTTTGATTGCAATTTCTGGCAAATTTTCCTTGCGCATCTTCTCGGCAATCAGAGCGAATTTTTCTTCAAATGAAACCATGGGGGTTCTCCTGTGAATTTAAAATCTGTAATGGTAAAACTGATTTAAATTGTAAATTAAGATAATAAAATTAACGAATGAGTCCAATCCCAAATCGATTGGATTCCGGTTGTTAAGTCCACGGATGACATGGATTGTCATGGATCAAAATTTGCCAGGAATATTATTGTGTAAATTAGCGCAATCGATGAACCACTTTTTGAAATATATTTGAAATTTTTCATTGAAAATTAAAGAAAAAGGAATTTGGCAGTAATCTCGTTAAAAAGATTCTACACTTAAGGCATTTAATTTTAACGCTTTACTTTTCAATATCGGGATTTTATTTTCAAGTTATGCAAGTGTTCAGGTATTTAACTTTATGCTTTCTCTTCCTTTTATCGGGATTTGTCCACAATGTTTTCCCGATGGAGAATGGCCTTTCCTCTGACACATTTGAGATGACTGTTCCCAAAGTTGTTCTAACAAATATCGATTTTAAAATTGCTTTAAAGCCATCGATTTCATTTTATTCGAAATTTAACGGCCAGAAAGTTCCAGCCAAAATTATTGATGCCAGCTCAGATCAGGTTTTATGGGAAGACAGTTTGTTCATTGATGCACGCCGCGAAGGAACTTTTGAGATCACAGGTCTTAAGGTAAAGAAATCTGGAGTCACAACATTTACAGTTCAACTGGCAGGAGAAGAAGCCCGGGTGCAAACCCGGGTATTACCCGCTATTTTGAGCATCCTTCCGCCCTTGTTGGCTATTCTTCTGGCCCTTATTACCCGGCAGGTGATTGTTGCCCTGTTTTTCGGGATATGGTTGGGGATTACTTTCATCTATGATATTAACCCGTTATTGGGATTTCTTCATACACTGGATGAATATATTGTTAAGTCTTTAGCCGATCCTGATAGAATTTCCATACTGATTTTTAGTCTGGTGCTGGGTGGAATGGTCGGCGTGATGACCCGATCGGGCGGAACTCAGGGAATCGTGGAAAAACTGGCTTCTTATGCAAAAAATGCGCGATTAGGACAATTGGCTACCTGGGCGATGGGTGTGCTGATTTTTTTTGATGATTACGCCAATACACTCATCGTTGGAAACACTATGCGTCCGCTTACCGATAAATTAAAGATTAGCCGGGAAAAACTCTCTTACCTGGTCGATTCTACCGCGGCACCGGTGGCCAACATCGCTATTATTTCCACCTGGATTGGATACGAAATCAGTCTGATCAACCAATCCTTCGAATCGTTGAATATAACAGATAATGCTTATGTCATTTTTATTAAAACTATTCCCTATAATTTTTACCCGATTTATGCATTATTTTTCGGGTTATTGATTGCTTATCTGGTAAGAGATTTTGGCGGAATGTACACAGCGGAAATCCGTGCCCGGAGAAAAGGCGCGGTGTTACGGGAAGGAGCCATGCCATTGTCAGATTTAACCGACACGGAAGCGGCAGCCTCTGCAAATCTCCCGAAAAGATGGTACAATGCTTTTATTCCAATTGGTGTGGTTATTCTGGCAGTATCCGTCGGGCTGGTTTTTACCGGTTATCAGAATCTAATAAAAAATGGCGATGAATTGACGGGATTACCCTTCATTCGGCAGATAAGTCTGATCATCGGCAACGCGGATTCTTTTGCCGTATTAATGTGGGCTTCTTTTTTAGGCTCGATTGCGGCCATTATTCTGGCGATTGGTCAAAGATTGCTGACACTGCAGGATTCTATCGAAGCCTGGGTAAAAGGTGTTCGTTCTATGGTCATGGCAGCGATTATCCTGACCAGTGCCTGGGCCATTGGTACCGTTTGCCAGGAACTGTTTACCGCTGATTATGTCATTCATCTCACCAGCCGGTTTCTATCACCTCACTGGCTTCCCTTCATTACTTTTGTTTCGGCATCAGTCATTAGTTTTGCTACCGGCACATCCTGGGGCACCATGGCTATTTTAATGCCTATTGCCATTCCTTTAGCTTTTAAATTACCGGGACTACATCCGGGTATCGAAACCGCTCATGCCACCGGCCTGATGCTTTGCACCACCGCTTCGGTTCTTGCCGGTGCCACTTTTGGCGATCACTGTTCTCCCATTTCGGATACCACCATTATGTCCTCCATGGCTTCGGGAGCGGATCATATCGACCATGTAAGAACCCAACTTCCTTATGCCCTGACGTCTGGTCTGGTGGCTTCCCTATTCGGTTATATCCCCACTGGATTTGGTTTTAGCAATTGGCTTGTTTTACCTTTTGGATTATTATCTATTTTTCTCATTGTTCGTTTTATAGGCAAAAGTACTCAGGAATAATTTTAGCACTGTAAGAAAAACAAACGGGTTTTGGTTGTTAATATGTATCTGGATTTCTTATTTATTAGAAATTGAAGAAAGGGATATTTAATCAAAATTTTCCACTCTCGTAAAGACTCAAATATTTTATTAAAAGAAGGCTATGAAAAAAACCTTACATTAACTCCATTATTTCGCCATTCGAATGAATTTGGATGCTATGTAATTATTCGAAATACTTTTCAGAGGATTTTAAAATAGATTTAACTGACGATTTTAATCAGTAGAAAATGGCAAAATATATATAAAAGAAAGTTTTAAAAAAACCGCAAAGGCATAAAGATTTTTTGTAAAATAATAATAATTTTGAAATATAAAATAGCCATAAATACTTATTTGTCATTCTATAATTTTTTAAGGCCTTTATCCTTTTTAATAAAAGTATCTACAACAATCATAAACTCTATGGGAATCGGCAAATTACTAGTTTTTTCAGGAAAATAATGTAATCATTTTCCTAACTAAATCAGAATAATTCTTATTTCTTACTGAAGGGATCAGGTTTCTTTTTCCTCTGGTCCGTCGTATTCTGCTTTAGAAAAATCGATCTTACGCATTGGTTTGTAACGGGTTTTTTCCTCGTAGACATGGGCAACCAGACCTGGAATACGCGACATAATGAAGAAGGCGTTGGCCAGTTCAGCGGGAATATTCAGTTCGCACAATACTGCTGCAATAGCGCCGTCCACATTGATAGGCAAATCTTTTTCACCAACCTTTTTTAAGGCTCGCTGGATAGCCTTACACATCTCCACATATTTCGAAGCAATGCCCACTTCTGCTGCCAGATCGAATAGGCGGACTGTGCGCGGATCATTCGTGTGTATCCGGTGACCGAATCCCATGATTTTTTCTTTACGCTCAAGGGCTTGCTGAACAATTTTTTCCGCAGCTTCATCTACCGACAATTTTTCCTTTTTCATCAACTGTACAGCCGCTTCCAGTGTACGCATACTTTTTTCGATGGCACCTCCGTGATATTTGTTTATGGCCAGAATGCCCGCCGCCAGGGCGGCATTCAAACTTCCACCAGTTGAAGCTACTGTTATGGCTGTCTGACAGGAGGGCGGTGTCACACCATGATCGATGCTGGAAACCAAAATAGCATCTAATATTTTCCCTACACTCTTGGTTGGCATCTCTCCCTTAATCAGAAGGTAAATCATTTGAGAAAAAGAAAGTCTTCCCATCAACTTATCTATACGATACCCCCGCACCACGATTTTATTCGGTTTAACCTGTGTGATGGCCGTTTTCCATGTTTCAGAACTCATGATTTCCTCCTATTCATTTTCCCCCAGAGTTTCATGTAATTTCAATGAATTATTTTTTTTATTGAATTGTCTTCACTCCTTCAGCTGTTTATCTCATCTATTGCAACCATCCATTTTGAATCATCCAATACTGTGTTTAAGTTTAAATTAAATTTTTCAATACATTTAGAGTGACATTGGGAATATCCTGAAATTCTTCTACCACATGCGCTCCGGCGGATTTCAGTCGTTCCACTTTACCCTGGTAAGTTCCACGATTCCCTTCGATAATCGCCCCGGCATGAGAAAAACGTGTACCTTTTTGTGCTGCCCTTCCACCAATATAAGCCACAACCGGTTTGGTCACAACGCCCTTCTCAATCAAATCGGCGACTGTTTCCTCCTGCGAAGTACCGATTTCTCCAAACATCACAATCATTTTCGTTTCTGGATCATCCTGAAATCGCTTAACAATCTCTGGATGCGGTAGACCTACGATGGCATCACCACCCACATGAACAATGGTGCTTAACCCGATTCCCTGCTTGCTCAAATAATAAGCTAAAGACGAGGTCATACCTCCGGAACGGGAAGTTACACCTACCGGGCCGGGTTTAAACCATTCGCGAGCAGATCTGGCCCGACCACCCATCATACCTAAAACGGCTTTGTTTGGACTTAAAAGCCCCAATGTGTTGGGTCCAATAAAATGGGCATTTTTTTCTCTGGCATAAGAATGAATTTCTAAAACGTCATAGATGGGCACCCGGTCTGGCACCAGAACAGCCAATTTTATTCCAGCATCAAAAGCTTCTAACGCCGCATTTTTGACCAGCGGTGCTGGAACGAAGATCACCGACACATCAATGGCGCCCAACTGTTCCACAGCTTCCTCAACCGTGTCGAATACTGGTAAACCATACACTTCCTGTCCACCGCGTCCGGGAGTGACACCACCCAGAACTTTGGTGCCGTATTCCAGCATTAATTTGGTGCGAACCATGCCTTCCCGACCGGTAATTCCCTGAACAATTACTTTTTTATTTTGATCAATCAAAATGGCCATTTCATTTTCCTCCTGAAGAGATGTCTTCATAAAATCCCATTTTCTGGCGGTATTCCTCTAAACCTTCGATTGGCAGATGAACATATCCGCCTTTATTACCGTGGAAGTAACATTCAACTTCACATGCTAGGCATTCTGTGCATTTTCCTTTTTTAGCTTCTTCACGCGAGATATTGAGAACAGGCTTACCTTCTTTGAGTGTAAGAATCTGTGGTACACATTTTTCAATGCAAATTTTCGATGAACATTTTAAACACGCTTCATGATCAAAGCTGACCTGGCCAGTAAAGGATTCAAAAGTGTAAATATTTTTTGAACGTTTCGGCGGCGGAGGCGGGAGCACTTCCCTGATTTTTCCTTTCTTTACCAATTCATCAAAACGCTGTGCACAAAACTCAACCGAATCATCTTTTTTATAGCCTTCCACGGGAGCGGGAAGATCGCGAGTATATTCAGTTAAAATTTGAACTGCTAGATCTTCGGAATTGCCTCCCAACCGGATAACTACTGGAATCTTGATCCATTCCTCCCGGAAAGCTTTTACTAGGCCTCTTGCAGAGTGGAATTGCTCCTGCGAAGCTACGCCAGAACCAGAACCGAAGTAACCAATAATATTTTTCTGGGAAAGGATAATTTTCGCTGCCCGATAAACTTTAGAAGCAGGCGGGTTGCCCGATGTATCGCAGAAATTGGCCAATTTGTACCCCTGGCGTTGTACTGCGTCCATGCTCATCATCGATCCGCCACCACCAGCTCCGTGAAATCCTATATATTTATCAGATTTTTTAAACCCCTGAGCCAATTGAATAAAATAGAACGTGCCTCTATAGTCATTCTTCTCTATATTGTATGCAACTTTATCCAATTCAGTTGGTGGATGGTTAAGTTCCCTGGCAATCTCTATATTGAGTTCAGGATGGCGGAAAACGGCATAATCATCGATAGTAATACGACAATCTGCAGCAATAAATTGCCCATCAGGAGTCTGCACCAACGGATTAATCTCAGCCGATCGTGCTTCATATTTTCGAGCGGTTTCCCACAATTTCACCAGAACATCGGCAATTTTCAGTTGGGCTTTTCCTTGAATACCCGTTTTTCGTACCAGGTTGCGTGCCTGATAATCTTTTAATCCTTTTACCACATCGATGGCAAAAAAGCCTACTTTATCGGGATGTTGCTGAACAATCTCCTCCACGCCAGTGCCACCAACGGCACTGAAAATAATTAACGGTGCTGCTTCGCTATCACTTATAATGAGGCTGACAAAGTACTCTGATGCGATATCCAATTTTCGTTCTACCAGGATTTTATTAACCGGGAAATTATTTACTGTTTTAGCAAAAAGTCCCGCAGCCTTTGTTTGAGCCTCTTCAGGATTTTTGGCAAACTGAATCAATCCCTGGTTGAACCGGCCAGTGGTCCAGGCCATGGCTTTTAACACCACCTCATCATTTAATTCTGCAACAATTTCAGCCGCCTGTTCAGGCGATTCTGCCACCCGACCTTCTGGAACTGAAATTCCGGACAATTTGAGTAATTCTTTTCCCTGATATTCATGCAATCGCGCCATAAAATACCTCGTTATTATTTTAATGCAAGAGATTGATCTTTAATACTCTATATGTTTGACATAAGGTTTAACGCATCCTGCCCATATTTCCGGGTCATTTTGATAGTATAAATGTCGTGGGTGATATAATCCTTTGTCAGTACTACCAGCCCCGGATTTTCAGTCCAGGCAGCAGTAGCTAAACCTTCTTCTGGGAAATGAGCAATTAGCATTCGCTGGTCATCTACCGTTAAAGCCAGTCGCCGGCCATGTCGTTTTTTGTAAATATCCTCCTCATGCCCATGATAATAAACGTGCTGGAGTGCAATCTTTTGTGTCCCATAAAAAACCATCTGCACTAAAATACCCGATCGTTGAACATTAATTAGAGTTTGTTGAATTTTCTCATATTCTGGCTCCCAGATCGACAGAAAAATCTCCCGTTTAGCCTCACCAATAAATTGTCTGGTTTTATCTAGAATGGACATTTCCCCGTTCAAGTTCCAGATATACTGGATTTGAGGTGCCTTTTTTGAGTAAATTTTTTCTAATTCTGCTTCTAAGTGTTCCAGTCCATTCAAATAGTTTTGACGTATTTTCCGGAAAACTTCATCCGGAGGTTGAGGTACATATCTAGCTGGATCACCATCTAATATTAAAACTATATTCCGATCTTTTAACCGATTTAGTACTTGATAAATTTTCGAAGCGGGAACACCGGAGTTCTTACTCAATTCATATCCAGTTACAGGAGATTTTTCCAGAAGGGCAATGTAAACTCGAGCTTCATATTGGGTAAAGCCAAATAATTGAAAATTTGAAATTAAATTCCTCATTTTCATAACCACCTTAGTAGTTAATAAATTATTATTTTCTATCCATTCAATGCAACAGAAATTAATATTTTCGACCTTTTGAAAGAGAGATATCATGCATGATACAGTTCAACTCAAAGAATAAAATTCTCAAGATTTGGGAGATCCATTTTTTATATTAAATTAAGTATTATTTAAACTTAAAAAGCATGGTCATGCAAAAGAATCTATTCGACAATTCACGACTTTTACTCATCGACAATCAAAACATCACTGATCCACATCTGAATCTCGCCTTAGAAGAATATGCAGTAAAAAAATTGAATTTAAAACATAATTACCTACTTATTTATGTAAACAAGCCTTCTCTGGTTGTAGGAAAACATCAAAACATATTCGAGGAAGTAAATACCACTTATATCAGAGAAAATAAAATTCCAGTTTTACGGCGAATTTCGGGTGGAAAAACAGTTTACCATGATCTGAGAAACCCGAACCTCAGTTTCATTACTCCTTTTTTAGCTTTAGTCCAACCCAATGGAAAGAGATTAAAGAGTTTTCTCAAAAAAATATCATTCCTGGGAATGGAACTATGGGGAATCCCCCAAATTTTCCGTCCATTGTTCAATCCATTTCTCAAAAAGTCTGGTGAAATTTCAGGTCATGGTTGAAAAAGGAAGGATCAGTGAAATAAAGATGATGGGTGCTGAAGAATCCCATCTAAAAATATTTCAGCCATTACGATTTGCTCTGATCGGTCGCCGATACAATTACACGGATGTGGAGAAGACATTTCACGAATTGAGCATTAAACTGGAATCCGGCGATAAATTTAAAACGGATTTATTAAACATGTTATTTTAATTGTATCTGGCCGAATTTTCAGGCAATCCCTCCCATCATTTAAGAATTTTCTGTCAGACACAATCAGAAAATAAGCGGTAGCGTCTTTGCGAGAGTGAAAAATTTTGGGATCAATCCAATCCCAGTGAGAAAATCACCCATAATCACGCTTTTCAAAATTTTTGAACACTCTTCCTTTAATTCTAAATTCAAGTACATAGAAGAACAGAAATATTTCCGTTTTTTGTTTTTATAATTCGATTGACAAATATTGCTTTTGATACACAATTTTTTGTTCAAGAAGGGATTTTCGGATGCGAATCAGATTAGCTGAAAGCTGCTGACCGGTTTCCCACCAACCAGTGCAGATGCCATCTTTTTGAAATTTCTTTAAAGCATCCATTGTTCGGTAATCGATGGGTTTAGGATGGGAGTCATATAAAGGTGTTCCTGCCAGTGGAAGAAAATAGTGGACATGTACCCTGGCTTTGTATTTAACAGCTATTTTTTTGATAAAATCACATGTTTCGCGGCGGTCATCTGAGGTCTCATCCGGAAAGCCGAAAATAATGTCCACTAAAGGACGCAATCCTTTTCGATAAGCCATTTCGCAGGCATATTCTACCTCTTGTGTTGTGTGTCCACGACGAATTTGACGTAAAAGACGATTGCTCCCGGTTTGAGCTCCTATGGTAATTTTTTTATTGCTGCAAAATTGAACGATTAAATCAACAAATTTTTCTTGGAAACTATTGGGACGCGTTTCAGAAGGAAAAATTCCATATTCCAGATACTGTGTTCCATTGGATTTACAGTAGCTTAACAAATTGTAAACTGCATCAGGATTTAATTCTTTGGCATTATGTGCCCCATATTCAAAAGCCGATGGGCAAATAAAACCTATCCGCCGATGAAGATGTCGTTTTTTTACTTCTTGATAAAAAAATTTGAATGAATCAAAAGAACGATGAATGGCTTTATGACATGCTGTCTGGCAGAATTTACAATTCCAGTAACACCCTCTGGTGATTTCCAGCGGCGGGATGGATTTAATATATTGAGTTAGCGGTAAGCTTTTGTCTAAATTGGACGTTTCAGGAGCATAAAATACAACCTTTTCATAAGATAATTTATTTTGTAAAAAATCCTCCAAAACCTTAAAAAATCCAGTTTCCGCCGGGCCAACATAGGCGAAGTCAAAACCCAATTTCAGGCTGGACTCCGGTTCACCAATGGTGTGGGGTCCGCCAGCCAACAGCCGAAGCTTTTTATCCCGGTGCTGCAATATCCAATTCATTTCCTCCTGAATTTCCGGAAGATGTGGAGTCATAAAGGAATATAAGAGTAAACCTGGCACACGGGATTGGACAAACTGCTTTAACTCGGAAAATTTTTCCAGAATTTTGATGTGAAAAAATCTATCTAATTTACTAGACTCAATCACATTCAATAAAACCGGCACGGTAAACCGGTTGCTATTTCGCATCCGAAAGCCAAGATAAGGTTTATTTTTTCCCATTTTTTACCACTAAAAACTTCCTGAATGTTTTGGTCATTGCACAGATAGTCTATTTATTAAAATAGGTATCTGATAGTCCTGTTTCCACGTAATTTGAATTTTTTAACACCGCCATTTAAATGGATTGCGAATAGTAATAATAACCCTCGAATAGGACAACTTCGTTTCAAATCTTATTTTCCCTTTTCAGATTCGTTAAAATTTCCCTGACTTTCTCTCTGTCAATGCCAATAAAATTCCTCCAATAATGAAAAGAGCTCCAAGATAGAACAAACCATAGGGTTTTTCACCAAAAAATATATACGCCAGAACTGAGGAAATGACAGGTTCGCCTAAAATGGAAAAATTAACCTTGTAGATTTCAATCCGCCGGGCCGCCCAATTGATTAAAGTATGTCCTATCCCGGTTGGGATCAACGCTAGAAACAGCATAAATAAATGGGCTTTTAACGAATATTGAAATATCGGCAATTGGAATAATAAAATCATAAAGAATAAAGTCAGCGCCGCAATAGCATAAACAGCTATCAGATATGGAATAAAATCGATATTTTGCCGTTGATGTCTTGCAATCAGAATGTAAATCGTAACGAACAGAGCGCTAATAACCGCTAACAGATCTCCGATAAATTTGCTTCCAGTGAGATGAAAATCCTGCCCACCAATCAGCACAATGCCCATCAATGTTACCGCCGCTGCCAGAACAGTTAACCAACTACCACGTTCTTTTAAAAACAGTGGTGATAAAAGAAGAGCGAAAACCGGATGAATTGATCCTAAAATGAGAGCATGGGAAATTAACGTATTCTGGACTGAAGCAATCCAGGTACCAAAATGCAACGCCAATAATATACCAGCTAAAAAGATCAATAGTTTACTTTTTTTAGTTAGATGAGGATAAGTTAGTGATCGAGGATTTGCCAGCAATTGATATAATAAAAATAACAAAGTACTCCACAAAAGCCGATAAAAAGAAATGACCAGTGCTGGAACATCCCCACACCAACGTATAAAAATAGAAGACCAAGAAACAGCAATTACTGCAATTAATAATCCCCAGTAGGCAGACATTTATCTTCCAGTGCTTGACTCTCCGTTTAGGCTTTACTATTATTAATTAAAAATTAAAATATAATCAGAATTGTTAATACATACAAATAAACTGGAATGTGGAAAAAAAATAATATTTAAAGGAGGTATTTATGGATTTTAATGAAATTGCTTTAGAATTTGTAAAAATTTATTATTCCTGTCATCCGGATAAATTACCAGAAGATAAAGATAAAGCCTTTCAAGAGATTAATCAATTACATGGGAAATTTAAATCTAAATTAATTGATAAAGCCCACAGGAAAAGCGAAGATTTTTTCAGCGATAAACTCTAAGCAAGTGGTATAAAATCAAAGAGACTGATAGAAAATTATCAGTCTCTTTTTTTCATTCAATGCCTCTGGTCAACCAATAA